>NZ_JAHZDL010000053.1:0-17356 GCF_019422385.1 Flavonifractor sp. | reverse complement strand
TGGAGCTGTGGCACGGCCCCACCTGCGCCTTCAAGGACATGGCCCTGCAGATGCTGCCCCATCTGCTCTCCGCCTCCCTGGTGAAGAACCAGGAGGAGAAGACGGTGTGCATCCTGGTGGCCACCTCCGGCGACACCGGCAAGGCCGCCCTGGAGGGCTTCCGGGACGTGGAAAAGACCCGGATCCTGGTGTTCTACCCCAAGGACGGCGTCTCCGCCATCCAGGAGCTCCAGATGGCCACCCAGGAGGGGGAGAACGTGGGGGTGTGCTCTGTGGTGGGCAACTTCGACGACGCCCAGACCGGCGTGAAGAGGCTCTTCTCCGATGAGTCCCTGCGAGAGCAGCTGGCCGGCCGCGGCTTCTTCCTGTCCTCGGCCAACTCCATCAACTGGGGCCGGGTGCTGCCCCAGATCGTCTATTACATCTCCGCCTACTGTGATCTCATGCGGGCCGAGCGCATCCGCAAGGGGGACAAGGTCAACGTCTGCGTGCCCACCGGCAACTTCGGCAACATCCTGGCCGCCTGCTACGCCAGGGAGATGGGCGTGCCCATCGGCAGGCTGATCTGCGCCTCCAACTCCAACAACGTGCTCACCGATTTCCTGCGCACCGGTGTGTACGACCGCAACCGCACCTTCTACAACACCATGTCCCCCTCCATGGACATCCTGATCTCCTCCAACCTGGAGCGGCTGCTCTTCGCCCTCACCGGCCACGATGACGAGCAGGTGCGGGAGTACATGGGCCAGCTGAACCAGACCGGCCGCTATGAGGTGAGCCCCGCCATTCAGGACAGGCTGACCAGGCTCTTCTCCGCCGGCTTCTGTGACGACGCCCAGACCCAGAAGGTGATCGGGAGGATGTGGCAGGAGCACCACTACCTGATCGACCCCCACACCGCCGTGGCCTTCGACGTGCTGGAGCAGTACCGGAAGGAGACCGGCGACGACACCCCGGCCATCGTGGCCTCCACCGCCAGCCCCTTCAAGTTCTGCGACAGCGTGCTGGGCGCCCTGGGCGTCACCGAGCTGGCGGAGGGCACCGCCATCCTGGATCAGCTCTCCGAGCTCACCGGCGTGCCCGTCCCGGCCCCGCTGGCCGCCCTGAAGGACAAGCCGGTGCGCTTCCGGGAGACCGTCACCCGCGACCACATGGTGGATCAGGTGCTGGAGATGCTGCGCTGAATGGCCCTGTTTGCGATTGGGGACACCCACCTCTCCCTGTCCTCCAACAAGCCCATGGACGTGTTCGGCGGCGGCTGGGAGGGATACGTGGACAAGCTGCGCGCCGGCTTTACGGCAGTGGGGCCGGAGGATACGGTGGTGCTGTGCGGCGATCTGTCCTGGGGCATGAGCCTGGAGGAGGCGCGGGAGGACTTCGCCTTCCTGGACGCCCTGCCCGGGGCGCGGAAGCTGCTGCTCAAGGGCAACCACGACTACTGGTGGAACACGGCGGCCAAGATGAACCGCTTTTTCGCGGAGAACGGCTTTTCCACCCTCCAGATCCTCCACAACAACTGCTATGAGTACGGGGACTACGCCCTGTGCGGCACCCGGGGCTGGTTCTACGAGGAGACCGGCGACCAGAAGGTGTTCAAGCGGGAGCTGATCCGGCTGGAGGCTTCGCTGAAGGCGGCGGGGGAGCGGCCCAAGCTGTGCTTTCTCCACTACCCGCCCCTGTACCAGGGCTACTCCTGCCCGGAGATCATCGCCCTGCTGGAGCAGTACGGCGTGGAGCGGTGCTATTACGGCCATCTCCACGGCGGCAGCCACCGCCTGGCGGTGGAGGGGACGCAGGGCGGCGTGGAGTATCACCTGGTCTCCGCGGACTATGTGGGCTTCCGCCCGCAAAAAATCTGCGAATAATTGAAAAAAAGTATGGAAATTTTGGCGCATATCTGCTACTATAAAACGGATAACGCGAAAGATGGCCCCAAAGCGCCGGATCCGGCGCCCGGGGCTGACAGGAGGAAGTAAACAACATGAATGTCAAGAGCGTCGAAAAAAAGGAGAAGAGCACCGTCGAGCTGGTCATCGAGATCGGCAAGGAGGAGTTCGAGGCCGCCGTTGAGAAGGTCTATAAGAAGCAGCGCGGCAAGATCACTGTCCCCGGCTTCCGCAAGGGCAAGGCCCCCCGGAAGATCATCGAGGGCATGTACGGCTCCGGTGTGTTCTATGAAGACGCCATCAACGATCTTTATCCCGAGGCCTACACCCAGGCCGTGGAGCAGGAGAAGCTGGACACCGTGTCCTGGCCCAATGTGGAGGTGCTGGACGTGGGCAAGGACGGCCTGACCTTCAAGGCCACCGTCACTGTCCGCCCCGAGGTGAAGCTGGGCGAGTACAAGGGCCTCACTGCTGAGAAGAACGAGGTCACCATCACCGACGAGGACATCGAGGGTGAGCTCAAGCCCTTCATCAACCGCGCCACCCGCATGGTCACCGTGGAGCGGGAGGCCAAGGAGGGCGACACCGTGGTGATCGACTTCGAGGGCTTCCTGGACGGCACCCCCTTCGACGGCGGCAAGGCCGAGGGCCACAGCCTGGAGCTGGGCTCCGGCTCCTTCATCCCCGGCTTTGAGGAGCAGCTGGTTGGCACCAAGGCCGGCGACGAGAAGGAGCTGAACGTCACCTTCCCTGAGGACTACCACGCCGCCGAGCTGGCCGGCAAGCCCGTGGTCTTCAAGGTGAAGGTTCACGAGGTGAAGGAGAAGCAGCTGCCTCAGGTGGACGACGAGTTCGCCAAGGATGTGTCCGAGTTTGACACCCTGGCCGACTTCAAGAAGGATCTGGGCGACAAGCTGAAGGAGCGCCGGGAGTCCCAGGCCCAGCGGGACTTCGAGGCCGCGCTGATGGAGCAGGTCATGTCCAACATGGAGGTGGAGATCCCCGACGCCATGGTGGACTATGAGGCCGACCAGCTGGTCAACGACATGGCCCAGCGCATCCAGGCCCAGGGCATCCCCTTTGAGCAGTACCTGTCCATGATGGGCATGACCGTGGACATGATGCGGGAGCAGGCCAAGGCCGCCGCCATGGAGCGGGTGCGCCGCGACCTGGCCCTGGGCGCCATCGTGGCCGCCGAGAACATCACCGTCTCCGACGAGGAGATCGAGGAGGAGTACAAGCGCCTGGCCGAGCAGTACCACATGGAGCTGGACAAGGTGAAGGAGGCCGTGGACGCCGAGGGCATCCGCAAGGAGCAGAGCTACCACAAGGCCGAGCACGTGGTCTATGACAGCGCCAAGGTGGGCAAGGCCCCCGCCAAGAAGAAGGCTTCCTCCAAGAAGAAGGCCGAGGACGCCGCCGAGGGCGAGGAGAAGCCCAAGAAGACCACCCGCAAGACCACCAAGAAGAAGGCGGAGGAGCCTGCCGAGGCCGCCGAGGAGAAGGCTGAGGAGAAAACCGAGGAATAAGCTGCCAGCGGACGGGCATACTGTTGTGTGAGCCTGCCCGTCCCCGGCGGGATGGCCGGAACGTTCCGACATCAAAAAAAGGAGATCCTATTACCATGAGCTTAGTACCCTATGTAGTGGAGCAGACCAACCGCGGCGAGCGCTCTTACGACATCTTCTCCCGCCTGCTGAACGACCGCATTGTCTTCCTGGGGGAGGAGGTCAACGCCACCACGGCCAGCCTGGTGGTGGCCCAGCTGCTGTATCTGGAGGCCCAGGACCCCGACAAGGACATCCAGTTCTACATCAACAGCCCCGGCGGCTCGGTGACCGACGGCATGGCCATCTATGACACGATGCAGTACATCAAGTGCGACGTGTCCACCATCTGCATCGGCATGGCCGCCAGCATGGGTGCCTTCCTGCTCTCCTCCGGCGCCAAGGGCAAGCGCCTGGCCCTGCCCAACGCGGAGATCATGATCCACCAGCCCTCCGCCGGCACCCAGGGACAGATCACCGACATGGCCATTCACCTGAAGCGCCTGGAGATCATCAAGAAGCGCATGAACAAGATCCTGAGTGAGAACACCGGCAAGCCGCTGGAAGTGGTCACCGCCGACTGTGAGCGGGACAACTTCATGTCCGCGGAGGAGGCCATGGAGTACGGCCTCATTGACAAAGTCATCTATAAGCGATAAAATTCCACAAAGGGAGCGGGGAAGCCAACGTCCCGCTCCCTTTGAGTTCAAGAGACTGAGGTAGCACAACATGCCAAAAAATGACGAGCACAAGTCTGTCCGCTGCTCCTTCTGCGGCAAGCACCAGGAGCAGGTGGCCCGCATCATCGCCGGGCCCGGGGCCTATATCTGCAATGAGTGCGTCCACCTGTGCATGAGCATCCTGGACGACACCTACGATCCGGAGGAGCCCTTCAGCCCCGACATCCCCGACGTGATCCCCACCCCCCACGAGATCCGGACGGTACTGGACGAGTATATCATCGGGCAGGAGGACGCTAAGGTGGCCCTGTCCGTGGCGGTGTACAACCACTATAAGCGCATCTACTTCGGCGGCGGGGAGGATGTGGAGCTCCAGAAGAGCAACATCCTGCTCATGGGCCCCACCGGCTGCGGCAAGACCCTGTTTGCCCAGACACTGGCCCGGATTCTGAAGGTGCCCTTTGCCATTGCCGACGCCACCACCCTTACCGAGGCCGGCTACGTGGGCGACGACGTGGAGAACATCCTCCTGCGCCTGGTGCAGGCCGCCGACTACGACATCGAACTGGCGGAGCGGGGCATCATCTACGTGGACGAGATCGACAAGATCGCCCGCAAGAGCGAGAACACCTCCATCACCCGGGATGTGTCCGGCGAGGGCGTGCAGCAGGCCCTGCTGAAGATCCTGGAGGGCACCGTGGCCAACGTGCCGCCCCAGGGCGGCCGGAAGCACCCCCACCAGGAGTTCATCCAGATCAACACCAAAAACATCCTCTTCATCTGCGGCGGCGCCTTCGACGGGATGGAGAAGATCATCGAGCAGCGCCTGGACAAGAAGACCATCGGCTTCGGCGCCGACATCAAGACCAAGGGGGAGCGGGACACCACCTCTGTGCTCAAGCAGGTGCAGCCCCACGATCTGCTGAAGTTCGGCATCATCCCCGAGCTGGTGGGCCGTCTTCCGGTGATCACCACCCTCAGCGCCCTGGACAAGGGCCAGCTGGTGCGCATCCTCACCGAGCCCAAGAACGCCCTGGTGAAGCAGTACCAGAAGCTGCTGGAGTATGACATGGTGGATCTGAGCTTTGACACCCAGGCCCTGGAGGCCGCCGCCGACAAGGCCATTGAGCGGGGCATCGGCGCCCGCGGCCTGCGGGCCGTGCTGGAGGAGGTCATGACCCAGCTGATGTACGACGTGCCCTCTGATCCCACCATTGCCAAGGTGACCATCACGGAGGAGAGCGTGAAGGATCACGCGCCGCCGAAGATTGAGCGCGATCCCAGCCGCACCCAGCGGCCCCGGCTGGGCGGCGCCTCGCTCCATGCGGAGCAGGGCGGCGCTGTGCCCAAGGGGAACGTATCTTAAACACATCCGGCGGGGCGGGGGCGGTGCCCTCGCCCTGCTTTGGTTTCAACTCCGGAAGGGAGGGAGACGCCATGGAAACCAATCTGCAGAAGACCATGCCCGCCCTGGCGCTGCGGGGGCTGACGGTCTTCCCCAACATGCTGCTCCACTTTGACGTGGGCCGGGCGGCCTCCATCAAGGCCCTGGACGAGTCCATGGGCTCCGGCCAGCCCATTTTCCTGGTGGCCCAGCGGGATCTGGCCGTGGAGGATCCGCAGGAGAAAGACCTTTACAGTGTCGGCACCGTCTGCAATGTGCGCCAGCTCCTCCGCCTGCCCGGCGACAATGTGCGGGTGATGGTGGAGGGCCTGAGCCGGGGCCGCCTGCTGGAGATGACCCAGACCGAGCCCTATCTGGCCGCCCGGGTGGAGGAGCTCCCCGCCGAACAGCCGGTGCGCCGCTCCGCCCGGACGGAGGCGCTGATCCGCCAGACCTATGAGCTCTTTGAGTCCTTCATCGAGCTGGCCCCCAAGATGACCCCCGACATCCTCCTGTCGGTGCTGTCCAGCGAGGATCCCGGCTACATCGCCGACTACATCGCCCAGAACCTGCCCATGCGCACCGGCGACAAGCAGGCCATCCTGGAGGAGCTGCGGCCGGTGCGCCGGCTGGAGCGCCTGTGCCAGAGCCTCCGCCGGGAGGTGGAGATCCTGGAGATGGAGCAGGAGCTCCAGGGCAAGGTGCGGGAGCAGCTCACCCGCAGCCAGCGGGACTATGTCCTGCGGGAGCAGATGAAGGTGATCCAGCAGGAGCTGGGGGAGGACGGCGCCGGCGGAGACAGTGAGCTGGCCGAGTACCGCCAGCGCATCGCCGGGGCAAAGCTGCCCCGGGAGGTGGCGGACAAGCTGAACAAAGAGGTGGGCCGCCTGGAGAAGCAGCCCTTCGGCTCCGCCGAGGCCAGCGTCATCCGGGGCTATCTGGACACGGTGCTGGAGCTGCCCTGGGGAAAGAAGACGAAGGAGCGGGTGGACGTGGCGGCCGCGCGGAAGGTGCTGGACGCCGACCACTTCGGCCTGGACAAGGTGAAGGAGCGCATCCTGGAGTTCCTGGCCGTCAAGCAGCTCGCCCCCCAGCTGAGGGGGCAGATCCTCTGCCTGGTGGGCCCGCCCGGCGTGGGCAAGACCTCCATCGCCATGAGCATGGCCAGGGCTGTCAACCGGAAGCTCTCCCGCATCTCCCTGGGCGGCGTCCACGACGAGGCGGAGATCCGCGGCCACCGCAAGACCTATGTGGGGGCCATGCCCGGCCGCATCATTGCCGCGGTGCGGCAGGCGGGCACCTGCAACCCTCTGCTGCTGCTGGACGAGATCGACAAGCTGGGCAATGATCAGCGGGGGGATCCCGCATCCGCCCTGCTGGAGGTGCTGGACGCCGAGCAGAACAGCACCTTCCGGGACCACTATCTGGAGGTGCCCTTCGATCTGTCCGACGTGCTCTTCATCACCACCGCCAACACCCTGGACACCATCCCCCGGCCCCTGCTGGATCGGATGGAGGTCATTGAGCTGACCAGCTACACCGACGAGGAGAAGCTGCAGATCGCCAAGCGGCACCTGCTGCCCCGTGAGCGCAAGCGCCACGGCCTGCGGGGCGGCCAGCTCAAGCTCACCGACGACGCCATCCGGGAGGTAATCCGGGGCTACACCCGGGAGTCCGGCGTGCGCATCCTGGAGCGGCGGCTGGCCGCCCTGTGCCGCAAGGCCGCTATGCGTGTGGTTTCAGACGGTGTAAAGTCTGTCCACGTGACGGGAGATAACGTGGAGGAGTACCTGGGCGTCCGCCGCTACCATCCGGAGCGCCTGTCCCGCACGGAGCAGGTGGGGGTGGTCAACGGCCTGGCCTGGACGAGTGTGGGCGGCGAGATCCTGGAGGTGGAGGCGGCTGTGGTGCCCGGTACCGGCAAGGTGGAGCTCACCGGCAACCTGGGGGACGTGATGAAGGAATCCGCCCACGCCGCCCTGTCCTATATCCGGGGACGGGCCGCCGCCCTGGGCCTGCCGGAGGACTTTTACCAGAAGAAGGATATCCATGTCCACTTCCCGGAGGGGGCCGTGCCCAAGGACGGGCCCTCCGCCGGCATCGCCATCACCACCGCCATGGTGTCCGCCCTTACCGGCGCCCCGGTGCGGCGGGAGATCGCCATGACAGGCGAAGTCACCTTACGGGGCCGCGTGCTGCCCATCGGCGGGCTGAAGGAAAAGACCATGGCCGCCTACCGCAGCGGCATCAAGACCGTGTTCCTGCCGGCGGACAACCTGCCGGATCTGGAGGATATCGACCCCACGGTTCGCGCCGCCCTGCGCTTTGTGCCGGTGGAGCAGGTGGACACGGTGCTGGCCGAGGCACTGGAGCAGGCCGGCCAGGCCGCTGCCCCCGACCTGCCCCGTCCGCATCAGAGCACGGTGGCCAGCCGAGAAGTGCCCACCTTCCGACAGTGAGGACGTGATAGGATGCGAGTGAATTTACAGAAGGCGGAGTTTGTGCGCTCCGCCGCCAAGGCCGCCGATTTCCCCCGGGATCGGCTGCCCCAGGTGGCCTTTGCCGGGCGGTCAAACGTGGGGAAGTCGTCGGTGATCAACCGGCTGCTCAACCGAAAGAACTTCGCCCGGGTGGGGGCGGCGCCGGGCAAGACCACCCATATCAACTATTTTCTCATTGACGGGGCCTTCTACCTGGTGGATCTGCCCGGCTACGGCTATGCCAAGGTGTCCCAGGCGGAGAAGGCCCGGTGGGGGCGGCTCATGGAGGAGTGGTTTGCCGACAGCTCCCTCATGACCCTGGGTCTGCAGATTGTGGACGCCCGGCACAAGCCCACGGCAGACGACTGCACCATGGCGGCGTTTTTCAAGAACAGCGGCCGCCCCTTCGCCGTAGTGGCCAATAAGCTGGACAAGCTGCGCAAAAGCGACATCGAGCCCAATCTGGCCCGGATCCGGGAAACCCTGGAGCTGGATGAGTCTGTCAGGCTGATCCCCTTTTCGGCAGAGAAGGGGGACGGAAAGCAGGAACTGCTGGATCTGATTCTGGAGCACGCGGAGGGGAGCTTATGAAGTACGTAAAAATCCTTCGGGATGGAAAGGGCGTCTGGGGCGTCCTCCACGGCGAGGTGGTGCGTACCCTGCTGGAACCGCCCTTTGAGGGGCTCCGCTATGACGGGGAGAGCCTGCCACTGGAGGCCTGCCGTCTGCTGGCCCCCTGCGAGGCCACCAAGCTGGTCTGCGTGGGCAAGAACTACTACGACCACATCGAAGAGATGAAGTCCATGCTGGACGCCTCTCACAACCCGGACAAGCCCACCCTGTTTTTGAAGGCCCCCAACGCCCTCAATACGCACCTGGGGACGGTTCACGCCCCCGATTTTGTGGGCCGGCTGGATTACGAGGGGGAGCTGGGCGTGGTCATGAAGCGCCGGGCCAAGGATGTGCCGGCGGAGCGGGCCATGGACTATGTCCTGGGCTTCACCTGTCTCAACGACGTCACCGCCCGGGACGTGCAGAAGTCCGACGGTCAGTGGGCCCGGGGCAAGAACATGGACGGCTTTGCCCCCGTGGGCCCGGTGGTCACCGACGAGGTGGATCCCGCCAGCCTGGACATCCGCACCCTGCTGAACGGGGAGGTGGTGCAGCAGAGCAATACCCGCCTGCTGATCACCAGCGTCCCGGAGATCATCGCCTTCATCACCGCGTCCATGACCCTGGAGCCCGGCGACGTGATCGCCACCGGCACCCCCGCCGGCGTGGGCCCCATGCATCCCGGCGACACGGTGGAGGTGGAGATCCAGGGCATCGGCACCCTGCGCAGCCGGATTGTGTGACCGGCGGCGTTGACAGCGCCGGGTATTTTGGGTAAACTGAGAGGGACGGACAGAGCTTCGCACGGGAAGAGGGAGACAAACATGAAAAAGGACAAGGTGTCCAGTGCCGTGATCCGGCGGCTTCCCCGGTACTACCGGCACCTGAACGACCTGTATCTGGCGGGGGTGGAGCGCATTTCCTCCAACGCCCTGGGCAGATCCATGGGCCTGACGGCCTCCCAGATCCGGCAGGATCTCTCCTGCTTCGGGGAGTTCGGACAGCAGGGCTATGGCTACAACGTGGAGAACCTGCGGGGGGAGATCTCCGAGATTCTGGGCATGAAGCGGGGGCACACCGCGGTGGTGGTGGGCGCGGGCAACCTGGGCCGGGCGCTGATTGAGAACTTCCATTTCGACCGCTCCGGCGTGAAGCTCATCGCCGCCTTTGACATCGCCCCGCCGCTGGTGGGGCAGGAGTTTTCCGGCACCGCCATCCACCACGTGGATCAGCTGGAGCGATACCTGAGTCAGAATCCCGCCAGCATCGGGGTGCTCACCGTGCCCCGGGGGGTGGCCAATCAGATCGCCGGACGCCTGGTGGCCTGCGGCGTGAAGGGGATCTGGAACTTCACCAACATTGAGCTGAACCTGAACGCGCCGGGGGTTGTGGTTGAAAATGTCCACTTCGCCGACAGCCTGCTGGCCCTGAACTACATGATTTCGGAGGCGCCATGAGACGACTTGCCGCGGGACTGCTGGCTCTCATTGTCCTCATCAGCTGCGCGGCGGTGTACGCCGCCAGTGGGGGAGAGAGCCTGATTACCCAGACCTATCTGGAGGAGACCTATGTGCCCGGCGTGCTGGAGCAGGCCCAGGCCCGGGTGGAGGAGAAGACCCAGAGCATCTATCAGTCGGCGTCCTCCGTATTGGAGGGACGCCACAGCGCATATCTGAACGGCGGAAACTCCGCCCTTACGGATTGCCGTTTCAAGGAGGGGGACGTGCTCACCCTGCCCGCCGGCTCCGGCGTGCTGTTGCTGGCGGGGGGCGCCTCTGTCAGCACGGGGACTCTGGTGGACGTGACGGCCGGAACCGCGCTGTCCGCCGGGGCCGCCCTGACCGCCCGCCACCGTGGCCTGGCGGCAGAGGGCGGCGGGACGGTGACCGTCACCTCCGACACCGCCGTGCTGAGTCTGGAGGGCACCTATACCATTGTCCCCGGCTCCGGGGTGGACTACAACGCCCTGGCCGATGCCCTGAGGGACATGGGCCTGTTCCAGGGCACCGGTACCGCCTACGGCTCCGGCTATGATCTGGAGGTGGCCCCCACCCGGCTGGTGGGCCTGGTCATGTTCCTCCGCCTGATCGGGGAGGAGGGAGCCGCCCTGAGCAGCACGGCGGCCAACCCGTTTGTGGACACCCCGGCCTGGTGCGACCGCTATGTGGCCTATGCCTATGAGCAGGGCTATACCCAGGGGATCGGCCCCGGCCTGGACGGATGGCTCTACTTCGGAGCCAACACCAACATCACGGCGGGGGAGTATGTGACCTTCCTGCTGCGGGCCCTGGGCTACACGGACAGCGGCACCTCCCCGGATTTCACCTGGAGCACCGCTCTGGATCGCGCGGTGGAGCTGGGGGTGCTCACCTCCGCCGAACGCACCGCCCTGAACAGCGGGAGCTTCCTGCGGGCACAGGTGGTTTACCTGTCCTACTTCGCCCTGTCCGTGCCCCTGAAGGACGGCAGCGGCATCCTGCTGGACAAGACGGCGGCCAGCAGCGGCGTGGACAAGAGCCAGCTGCAGGCCGTCATGGACGGCGTGGCTGTGTCCCGCCTGTCCTGAACACCCGCACCCAGTAAAAAGCCTCCCGGCTGACGGGAGGCTTTTTGTATATTGTGCTCATTGACAACTGTTAGCAAGGAAACTAAAATAATACTGTTCAAACAAGGAGGTGAAGGGCGCATGCGGCGAGAGCGTCATATCGGCTATGAGATCAAGGCCCTGTCCAATCTGATGCGGCGGAAGATGTGGGAACAGGCCGGCCGGCCGGACTGTGACGAGTTTACCGAGATGCAGGGGATGCTGCTGGGATTCCTCTGCCGGAACCGGGATCAGGAGATCTTCCAGAAGACGCTGGAGGAGGTGTTCTCCATCCGGCGCTCCACGGCCTCCCGGCTGCTGAAAAACATGGAGGCGGAGGGGCTGATTGTCCGCCTTCCGGTGAGCCGGGACGCCAGGCTCAAGCGGGTGATGGTCACGCCAAAGGCGGAGGCCCTCAACCAGCAGGCGGCGATCCGTATCCAGCATGTGGAGGCGGCGCTGACCCGGGGACTGACCCAGGCGGAGCTCGACCAGTTCATGGCGACGGTGGAGAAGCTCAAGCACAATCTGACGGAGCTGTCCAATCCGCGGCCTGAGGCAGAGCGATCGACGGGCAGTCCTCATGCTAACAGTTAGCAGGCGAATTTCACCCAAGGAGGGAACCCTATGAAGAAAAAACGCAGCATAGCGGGCTGTATCAAGGAGTTCTGGCCGGCCACTATTCTGACGCCGGTTTTCGTCATCGGCGAGGTGGTCTTTGACGTGCTGATCCCCACGATGACCGGCAAGCTGCTGGACGAGGGCGTGGAGGCCGGCAGCATGCACCACATCGCCCTCTACGGCCTGACGGTCGTGGCCATGGCGCTGGTGGCTCTGCTGCTGGGCGCCCTGTCCGGCCGCTTTACGGCCAAGGCGTCCACCGGCCTGTCCCGCAATCTGCGGCGGGAGATGTACGCCAACGTCCAGAAATTTTCCTTTTCCAACATTGACAAGTACTCCACCGGCGGTATCATCACCCGCCTGACCACCGACGTGACCAACGTGCAGATGGCCTTCATGATGATCATCCGCATCGCGGTGCGCTGCCCCATCATGCTCATCTGCGCCTGGGTGATGACCTTTACCATCAACCCCCAGCTGGCCCTGGTCTTCCTGGTCGTGATCCCGGTTCTGGCGCTGGGCCTGCTCTTCATCATGACCCGCGCCCATCCCATCTTTGAGCGGGTGTTCAAAAAGTACGACTGGATGAACAACGTGGTGCAGGAGAACCTGCTGGGCATCCGGGTGGTCAAGTCCTTCGTGCGGGAGGAGCACGAGAAGGAGAAATTCGGCAAGGTCTCCAAGGAGATCTACCTGGACTTCTCCAAGGCCGAGAAGATTCTGGCCTTCAACAGCCCCCTGATGCAGCTGTGTGTGGCCGCCTGCATCCTCACGGTGTCCTGGCTGGGCGCCCACCTGATCGTGGACGGCTCCATGACCACCGGCCAGCTCACCAGCATGTTCAGCTATATCATGATGATCCTCATGAACCTGATGATGCTGTCCATGGTGGTGGTCATGATCGTCATCGCCCGCGCCTCTGCCGAGCGTATCACCGAGCTGCTCAACGAGGAGAGCGACCTCCAGAACGGCCCCAACCCCATTGAGGAGGTCAAGGACGGCTCCGTGGTGTTTGAGAATGTCAGCTTCAGCTATGCCAAGGATCCCTCCAAGGAGTGCCTGAAGGACGTGAACCTGACCATCAAATCCGGCGAGACGGTGGGCATCCTGGGCGGCACCGGCACCTCCAAGACCACCCTGGTGCAGCTGATCCCCCGCCTGTACGACGCCACCGAGGGCCGCGTGCTGGTGGGCGGCGTGGACGTGCGGGACTACGACATGGAGGCCCTGCGGGAGCAGGTTGCCATGGTGCTCCAGAAGAACGTGCTCTTCTCCGGCACCATCAAGGACAATCTGCGCTGGGGCAACAAGGAGGCCACCGACGAGGAGATGGTTCGGGTGTGCAGGCTGGCCCAGGCCGACCCCTTCATCCAGGAGTTCCCCGACAAGTACGACACCTACATCGAGCAGGGCGGCTCCAACGTGTCCGGCGGCCAGAAGCAACGCCTGTGCATTGCCCGCGCCCTGCTGAAAAAGCCCAAGATCCTGATCCTGGACGACTCCACCTCCGCCGTGGACACCAAGACCGACGCGCTGATCCGCAAGGCGTTCCGGGAGGAGATCCCCGAGACCACCAAGTTCATCATCGCCCAGCGCATCTCCTCCATTGAGGATGCCGACAAGATCCTGGTGATGGACGGCGGCAGGATCGCCGCCATGGGCACCCACGCGGAGCTGCTCCAGACCTGTGACATCTACCGCGAAATCTATGAGTCCCAGACGAAGGGAGGCAGCGACGATGAATAAGGCTCCGGTGAATCGCAAGCACGTGGTGGGCCGCCTGCTCAGCTACGTGGGCCGCGGCTACCTGGCCCTGTTCGTGGTGGTCATCCTGTGCATCCTGGTCAGCGCCGTGGCCTCCGTGTCCGGCTCCCTGTTCCTGGGCACCCTGATTGACAACTACATCGTGCCCCTGGCCGCCATGGCCAATCCGGATTTCAGCGGCCTGCTGCGGGTGATCCTCATGATGGCCTGCCTGTATCTTGTGGGCGCCCTGTGCGCCTTTGCCTACAACCGCATTATGGTCACTATCTCCCAGGGCGTGCAGAAGCGCATCCGCGACGATCTGTTCGGCCACATGCAGACCCTGCCCATCAAGTACTTTGACACCCACGCCCACGGCGACGTGATGAGCGTCTACTCCAACGACGTGGACACCTTGCGCCAGATGCTCTCCCAGAGCATTCCCCAGGTGATCAACTCGGCCATGATGATTCTGGTCACCTTTGTCAGCATGCTGGCCACCAACCTGCTGCTCACCGGCGTGGTGATCCTGTGCATCATCGTCATGCTGCTGGTCACCAAGTTCCTGGCCGGCCGCAGCGGCCGCTATTTCGTCCAGCAGCAGGTGAAGCTGGGCGATCTGAACGGCTATATCGAGGAGATGATCAACGGCCAGAAGGTGGTCAAGGTTTTCTGCCACGAGGAGGAGGCCCAGGAGGGCTTTGACAAGGTGAACGACGCCCTGTGTGAGAGCGCCGACAAGGCCAACAAGTACGCCAACATCCTCATGCCCATCCTGATCAACATCGGCAACGTCCAGTATGTGATCGTAGCCATGGCCGGCGGCGCGCTGGCCCTGGGCGGCATCGACGCCGGCATCACCCTGGGCACCATCGCCACCTTCCTCCAGCTGTCCAAGAGCTTCTCCAACCCCATCAGCCAGATTTCCCAGCAGTTCAACTCCGTGGTCATGGCCCTGGCGGGCGCCCAGCGGATCTTCAATCTGATGGATGAGCCCTCCGAGGAGGATCACGGCACCGTCACCCTGGTGAACGTGTCCTATGACAAGGACGGCCAGACCCTGGTGGAGACCCGTGAGCACACCAACCTGTGGGCGTGGAAGGTGCCCCAGGCCGACGGCAGCGTCCAGTATGTCAAGCTGGCCGGCGACGTGCGCTTCGACCACGTGGACTTCGCCTACGAGGAGGGCAAGACCATCCTCCACGACATCAGCCTGTTCGCCAAGCCCGGCCAGAAGCTGGCCTTCGTGGGCGCCACCGGCGCGGGCAAGACCACCATCACCAACCTGATCAACCGCTTCTACGACATCGCCGACGGCAAGATCCACTACGACGGCATCTCCATCAACGACATCAAGAAGCCGGATCTCCGCCGCTCCCTGGGCATCGTGCTCCAGGACACCAACCTGTTCACCGGCACCGTCCGGGAGAACATCCGCTACGGCAACCTGGACGCCACCGACGAGGAGGTGGAGGCCGCCGCCGTGCTGGCCAACGCGGACGACTTCATCCGCCGCCTGCCCCAGGGCTATGACACCATGCTCACCGGCAACGGCGCCAACCTGTCCCAGGGCCAGCGGCAGCTCATCGCCATCGCCCGGGCCGCCGTGGCCGACCCGCCGGTGATGATCCTGGACGAGGCCACCTCCTCCATCGACACCCGCACCGAGGCCATTGTCCAGCGGGGCATGGACGCCCTGATGAGCGGCCGCACCGTGTTCGTCATCGCCCACCGCCTGTCCACCGTCCGCAACTCCGACGCCATCATGGTGCTGGATCACGGCCGCATCGTGGAGCGGGGCGACCACGAGGATCTGATCCAGCAGCACGGCATCTACTATCAGCTCTATACCGGTGCTTTTGAACTGGAGTAAAATCCGCACCTACAGCCCATTCCGGCATAGAATGGATTGAAACCGGGCCGGAGGCGGTCTTCCGCCGCACCGGCGCCAGGTTTCCATCTTCATACCGGGAGGTACTTCATAATGGGGTGCAATAATGGCTGCGGATTCGGCGGCGGCGGTTGCCTGTGGATCATCCTGATCATCATCCTGCTTTGCTGCTGCTGCGGCGGCAACAGCTGGGGCGGCAATGGCTGCGGCTGCAACAACGGCTGCGGCAACAGCTGCTGCTGAGTACAGACCGTCAGAGCCGGAAGAAGGCAGAAAGACGCGCCGCGGGGCTGAGTCCCGCGGCGCGCTTTTTTCAGGAAAAGAAAACAGCGGAAAGGAAGGAACAACCATGGAACAGCGCGTTACCGCACTCTATTTCAGCCCCACCCACGGAACCCGCGCCTATGTCCGGGCCGTGGCGGCGGCCATTCCCGGCGAGCACCGGGAGGTGGATCTGACCCGCCCGGAGGAGCGGAGGAAGGAATATCACTTTACAGAAAATGATCTGGTGATCCTGGGTGTGCCGGTGTACTACGGCCGGGTGCCGGAGGTGGAGGGCCTGCTGGACGGCCTCCACGGCGGGAACACCCCCGTCATTCTGCTGGCGGTGTACGGAAACCGGCTCATTGACGACGCCCTGGTGGAGCTGAGCGACCTGTGCGCCGCCCGGGGCTTCCGCACCCTGGCGGCCGGGTCTTTTGTGGCTCCCCACACCTTCTCGGCCAAGGTGGGGAAGGGCCGGCCCAGCGAGGCGGATCTGGCCGCGGCGGCGGAGCTGGGCCGCCGGGCGGCGGACAAGCTGTCCGGGGCGTGGGAGCCCCCGGCGCTGCCGGGGAACCGGCCCTACCGGGACTTCCAGCGGGCCCCCTTCTATCCGGAGGGGGACGGGAGCTGTACCGGCTGCGGCGCCTGCGCCCGGGCCTGCCCGGTGGAGGCCATCGACCCGGCCGCTCCCCGGGAGACCGACGGGGAGAAGTGCATCCGCTGCCTGGCCTGTGTCCACGCCTGCCCAACCGGCAGCCGCAGGGTGGAGGGGGCTGCCTTTTCCGCCACCGTGGCCCATCTGGAGGAGGCCCTCACCAAGACGGAGCGGCCGCCGGAGCTGTATCTCTAAATCCTCAAAAGCGGAGGTGCGCCGTATGGCGCACCTCCGCTTTTTGATATTCCTATATGGTTTCCTCCTGGGGTGGCCGCTCCATGGTGAGGGGGAAGGAGACAGCGGCGGTGAACAGATCCGCCTGGGTCTGGACGGAGAAGGCGCCGCCGCAGGCCTCGGTGAAGGTGCGGGCGATGGACAGGCCCAGGCCGCTGCCCCCGTCGGTGCGGCTCTCGTCCCCCCGGACGAACCGCTCGGTGAGATCCACCCCGTCGGGCAGCTCCTCCTTAGAGGTGTTACGCACCATGGCTGTGGCCTGAAGCCCCTCCACGGTGAGATCCAGGTAGACCCGGGAGCCGGGCAGGGAGTATTTCAGCGCGTTGCCGATCAGGTTCTGGAACACCCGGTAGAGCCGGTCCCCGTCGGCGGCGATCCACACCGGCGCATCGGGCAGGCGGGGCTTGAGGCTCAGGCCGCTCTCCTCGATGGCCTCCTCCATGTCCGCCAGGGTCTGGCGGAGCAGCTTTGCAAAGTCCAGCGGCTTTACATCTACCCGCAGGTTGCCGGTGGTGGCCTTGCTCACCTCGAACACGTCCTGCACCATGGTCTGGAGGCGTTTTGCCTTGTCGGACAGGATGTGGACATAGTCCCGCGCGGCTTCGGGCAGGTCGTCCTCCTGTTTCAGCAGCTCCGCGTAGCTGATGATGGAGGTGAGGGGGGTTTTCAGATCGTGGGAGACGTTGGTGATCAGCTCCACCTTCATCCGCTCGCTGCGCATCCGCTCGTCCAGGGCGGTGCGCAGGCCCGCCTCCATGTGGGAGAGCTGCTCCGC
>NZ_JAHZDL010000052.1:0-17872 GCF_019422385.1 Flavonifractor sp. | reverse complement strand
CGGGGGCAGATGATGGTGGCCATCAGGTGACCGCCGAAGGCCGGACGGGTCATCTTCAGGTTGGTGTTCTCCTCGAACTTGGTGTTGTCCACGTCGATGGTGGAGGTGGTCTTCAGGAAGGCCTTGTACTTCTCCACGTCCACATCCAGGTGGGTGCAGTCGGCGGTCAGGCCGGTGTGCAGACGGGCCGCGCAGCGGGGGCCCAGGTCACGGCCGATGTTGGTGGCGCCGATGAGGAAGATCTCCGGCTTCTTGTCCTCCACCAGGTCGCAGATGACCTTGGTGTAGGCGTCGGTGGTGTACACATCCAGCAGCTCGTGGTTGCAGTAGTAAACCTTGTCGGCGCCGTAGCCGCCCAGGGCCTTCAGGTAGTCCTCCTTGATGTCCTTGCCCAGCACCACGCCGCACAGCTCCACGCCCAGGTCGTTGGCCAGCTTCCGGCCCTCGCTCAGCAGCTGGTAGCTGGTGGACATGATCACGCCCTCGCGCTGCTCACAGAAAACCCATACGCCCTTGAAGGCGGCGGTATCCTTACTATCAAAAGCCATTGTGTTGCTCTCCTTTCACTTCTTAGATGATGTGCTTGTCGTTGAGGATGGAGACCAGCTTTTCCACGGTCGCCTTGTCAGCGCCCTCCATCATCATACCGGCGCCCTTCACCGGGGGAGAGAAGGACTTGTACACATTGGTGGGAGAGCCCTTTAGGCCGATGGTATCCACGTCGATCAGGGGATCGTCCTTCAGCGTCTCGTAGTTGTAGATCTCCAGAGGCTTCTGATAGCACTCCATGATGCCGCCCACGCTCATGTAACGGGCGGGGTTGAGCTCCTTCACGCAGGTCAGCAGGCAGGGGGTGTTCACCTTGATGGTCATGTAGCCGTCCTCCAGCAGACGCTTCACGGTGACGGTCTTGCCCTCCACCTTCACCTCCGCGGCGTAGGACACCTGGGGCAGGTGCAGCTTCTCGGCGATCTGGGGGCCCACCTGGGCGGTGTCGCCGTCGATGGCCTGCCGGCCGCAGAAGATGATGTCGTCGTCCTCCACGCCGATCTTCTTGATCGCCGCGGCGATGATCTGGGAGGTAGCGTAAGTATCGGAGCCGCCGAACTCCCGGGCGGAAATCAGCACCGCCTCGTCCGCGCCCATGGCCAGCAGCTCACGCAGCATGCCCTCGGCCGGCGGGGGGCCCATGGACACCACAACCACCTTGCAGCCGGTGGCGTCCTTGATGCGCAGGGCGGCCTCAACAGCCGCCAGGTCGTCGTGGTTGGTGATGGTCGCCATGGCGGCACGGTCCATGGTGCCGTCTTCCTTCACCGCCACCACGCCGGACGTATCCGGAACCTGCTTCACACAAACAATGCACTTCATATCGTTATTTTCCCTCCAGTTCCGTTTAGTTCACGCCCAGATTGGCGGCGATGACCATCCGCTGCACCTCGGAAGTACCCTCGTAGATCTCGGTGATCTTGGCGTCGCGCATCATGCGCTCCATGGGATACTCACGGGTGTAGCCGTAGCCGCCGAACAGCTGCACGCAGCGGCGGGTCACGTCGCTGGCCGTCTCGGCCGCCACCAGCTTGGCCATGGCGGCGTCCATGGTGTAGGGCTCGTGGTTCTGCTTCTTCATGGCAGCGGAATACACCAGCCACTTGGCCGCCTCGGTCTTGGCGTGCATGTCCGCCAGCTGGAACTGGGTGTTCTGGAACTGGGAGATGCGCTTGCCAAACTGCACACGCTCCTTGGTGTACTTGATGGTCTCCTCAATGGCGCCCTCGGCCAGGCCCAGAGCCTGGGAGGCGATGCCGATACGGCCGCCGTCCAGGGTCTTCATGGCGATAGCAAAGCCCTTGCCCTGCTTGCCCAGCAGACGGTCCTTCGGAATGACGCAGTCCTCCATGATCAGCTCGCAGGTGGAGGAGCCGCGGATGCCCATCTTCTTCTCGTGCTTGCCCACGGAGAAGCCGGGGTCGGTGCGCTCCACGATGAAGGCGGAGATCTCCTTCTTCTTCCGGCCGCGCTTGTCGGTGGTGATGCCGGTCACGGCGATGATCACGAACACATTGGCATAGCCGGCGTTGGTGATGAAGATCTTGGAGCCGTTGAGAATCCAGTTCTCGCCCTTCTCGTCCAGCACGGCCACGGTCTGCTGCCCCTGGGCGTCGGTGCCGGCGCCGGGCTCGGTCAGGCCGAAGGCGCCCAGCCACTCGCCCGAGCACAGCTTGGGCAGGTATTTCTGCTTCTGCTCCTCGGTGCCGTTCTCATAGATGGGGGCCGCGCACAGGGAGGTGTGGGCGGACACGATAACGCCCGTGGTGCCGCACACCTTGCTCAGCTCCTCCACGCACATGGCATAGCTCAGCACGTCCGCGCCGGCGCCGCCATACTCCTTGGGGAAGTAGATGCCCAGCATGCCCAGCTTGGCCATCTTCTTCACCGTCTCCTCAGGGAACGCCTCGTTCTCGTCCACCCACTCGGCCAGGGGCTTGACTTCGTTTTCGGCGAAGTCACGGTACATCTTGCGGAGCATTTCCTGCTCTCTGGAAAGGTGCAGATCCATTTGTTGCCTTCCTCCTAGATTTATATTTCAGAACGGCGGGCGGGAGTTTTTTGGGCTCCCGCCCGTCATCGCTCGCACAGAAATGAACTTACTTCTTGGTGTAGTCGTAGAAGCCGATACCGGTCTTGCGGCCCAGCTTGCCGGCGCGGACCATCTTGCGCAGCAGCAGGGAGGCGCGGTACTTGGGATCGTGGGTCTCGCTGTACAGGGTGTCCATGATGGCCAGGCACACGTCCAGGCCCACCAGATCGCCCAGGGCCAGGGGGCCCATGGGGTGGTTGGCGCCCAGCTTCATGGCGGTGTCCACGCCCTCCACGGAAGCCACGCCGGTGTACACCAGGTCGATGCCCTCGTTGATCATGGGGATCAGAATCTTGTTCACCACAAAGCCGGGGGCCTCGTTGACCTCAACGGGCTCCTTGCCGATGGCCTTGGCCAGCTCGGCGATGGTGTTGTAGGTCTCGTCGGAGGTGTGGGCGCCCCGGATAACCTCCACCAGCTTCATCACGGTGGCGGGGTTGAAGAAGTGCATGCCGATGAACTTGTCGGCCCGCTGGGTGGCCGCGGCAATGGCGGTGATGGAGATGGAGGAGGTGTTGGAGGCCAGGATGGTCTCGCTCTTGCAAATCTTGTCCAGCTCGGCAAAGATGCTCTTCTTGATGTCCAGGTTCTCGATGGCGGCCTCCACTACCAGGTCGGCGTCGGCGGCCAGGTTCAGGTCGGTGGTGAAGGTCATCTTGTCGGTGATGGCCTTCTTGCCGGCCTCGTCCATCTTGCCCTTGGCAACCAGCTTGTCCAGGCCCTTGTTCAGACGGGCCTCGGACTTCTGGATGATCTCGTCGCTGATGTCGCGGACCACCACGTCATAGCCGCTGCGGGCAAACACCTGGGCGATGTCCAGGCCCATGGTGCCGCCGCCGATAACAACTACCTTTTTCATAGTATGTAACCTCCTAGCTGTTTCTCATTGTCCCAACCGGGACTGAGCAAATATTTATATTTACTTATTCTGGAAGTGCTTCTCGGTACGCTTCTCCAGGAACGCGCCCATGCCAATCCCACCCGGCGCTGCGCGCCGTGCGGGAGCCCTGTGATTTTACTCAAATCGTCGGAAGTGAATTCCGCCGATTTCAAGGTTTTGGCTTCGCCAAAACGCTTGACGGCGCAAGCGCCGCCCCACCGTGTGGGGCCCCACGAGGGCATGGGCGCGGGCTTGGCACTTATTTGTTCTGGAAATGCTTCTCGGTACGCTTCTCCAGGAACGCGCCCATGCCCTCGTCCTTGTCGGCGGTGCCGCAGCAGACGCCGAAGGCCTCAGCCTCAAAGGCGGAGCCGGTGGCAATGTCGGTCTGCATGCCCATACGGATGCACCGCTTGGACTCCTGCACCGCGATCTGGGCGTTGGCACAGATGGCCTCCGCCAGCTCCATGGCCTTGGGCATCAGCTCCTCGGCGGGGTACACCTCGCTGACCAGACCGATGGCCTTGGCCTCGTCGGCCTTGATGGTCTTGGCGGTGAGAATCAGCTCCATGGCCTTGCTGACGCCCACGATGCGGGGCAGCCGCTGGGTGCCGGCGAAGCCGGGGGTGATGCCCAGACCCACCTCGGGCTGGCCGAACCGGGCCTTCTCGCTGGCCAGGCGGATGTCGCAGGCCATGGACAGCTCGCAGCCGCCGCCCAGGGCGAAGCCGTTCACCGCGGCGATGACGGGCTTGGCCATGTTCTCCAGCTTGAGGAACACGCCGCCGCCGTGCACGCCGAATTTCTTGCCGTCGATGGAGGAGAAGCCCTTCATCTCGCCGATGTCGGCGCCCGCCACAAAGGAACGGCCCGCGCCGGTCAGAATCATTACGTAGATCTCGTCGTCTGCAGCCACCTGGTCGATCATCGCGTCCAGATCGTCCAGCACCTGGCTGTTCAGTGCGTTCAGAGCCTCCTGGCGGTCGATGGTGACGATGCCCACATGGCCCTGCTTTTCCAGCTTTACAAAGCCCATTCGTTCTGCCTCCTTGCTCTCTCAGGATGAAATCGCCAATTGTTATTTTTTTAACACAAACCTTCCTTATAAGTATACCGCTTTCCAACCAAACAGGCAAGCAAAATGCGAGAAAAAAGCGTTATTTTTTTATCAAAGAATATGGTCATTCTGCACAATTTGCCAAAAAATCATCCTGATCTCCTCGGAATAATTTGTAAACCAATTCGTTTTGAAACAAAACTCGCATGCGGTACTTCCCCTGACTCGGGTCGACCCTGTGTAATCTGCTGCCCCGCTATCCCACCAGCCCGCTCAGCCAGCCGCTCAGCGGCACATAGGCCAGCGGCAGAAAGATAGCAGGCAGCATATTGCTCCCACCGGATGTCCCATCCGGCGGGAGCCCTTGATTCCATCCAAATCGCCGGAAGTGAATTCCGGCGATTGCAAGGTTTTGGCTCTGCCAAAACGCTTGACGGCGCAGGCGCCGTCCCGCTGCGCGGGGTGGGCAATCTGCTGCCCGCTTTACCCCACCAGCCCGCTCAGCCAGCCGCTCAGCGGCACATAGGCCAGCGGCAGAAAGATAGCAGGCAGCATATTGCTCCCACCGGATGTCCCATCCGGCGGGAGCCCTTGATTCCATCCAAATCGCCGGAAGTGAATTCCGGCGATTGCAAGGTTTTGGCTCTGCCAAAACGCTTGACGGCGCAGGCGCCGTCCCGCTGCGCGGGGTGGGCAATCTGCTGCCCGCTTTACCCCACCAGCCCGCTCAGCCAGCCGCTCAGCGGCACATAGGCCAGCGGCAGAAAGATAGCGGGCAGCATATTGCCCACGCGGAGCTTCTCCCTGGGCAGGCCCAGCATGTTCAGGCCGATGCCCACAATGATGGTACCCCCCACGGCACACATCTCGGTGACGATAGCCGGGTCGATGCCCTGGCCTACCGCGCCGAAGATCAGGGTCATGCCCCCCTCGTACACCAGGATGGGGAGGGCGGAGAAGGCCACGCCGACGCCCATGGCGGCGGCAAAGGTGACGGCGGTGACGCCGTCGATCACCGACTTGGAGATGAGGATGCTGTAGTCCCCCTGCATGCCGGCGGCCATGGCCCCGTTGATGGCCATGGCGCCCACGCAGAACAGGACGGTGGCGTTGACAAAGCCCTCCACAAAGCGGCTGTTTCCCTCACCTCGGATCAGCCTGCGGCGGAGCAGCTCTCCCGCCCCCTCCATCCGCTTTTCAATGTCGATGGCCTCCCCCAGCAGGGTTCCCACCACCATGCAGATGATGACGCACAGGGTGTCGGCGGTGGCGATCATGTTGGAGATGCCGATGCCCAGCACGCACAGGCCCAGGGCAAAGGTGAGCCCCGAGGAGAACCGGGGCGGGATGCGGCCGCGGAAAAGCAGCCCCAGCAGGCTGCCCAGCAGGATCAGAGCTACATTGATGAAGGTTGCGGGCAAGGCGCTCACTCACTTTCGTACTGCAATGTGATGATGTATCTATCATATACGCTCCGGCCCGGTTTGTCAAAACTTTTCCCCAGGCATGGCGGACAACCCGTGGTGAATAGGGTGTAATTGTCCCGGATACCCGCTCGGAAGGGGGCCGCGCCTTGAAACTCGACCGCACGTCCATGCTCTACGGCACGCTGGTGCTGACGCTCACCAGTATCGTCTCCCAATTTCTCGGCTTCGTCTACCGCATTTTCCTCTCCCGGCTCATCGGCGCGGAGGTGATGGGGCTCTACCAGCTGATCATGCCGGTGTTCTCCGTCCTCCTCTCCCTCACCGCCGTGGGGCTGACGGCGGCGGTGTCCAACCTGTCCTCCCAGTACCACGCCATGGGCCGCCCCGCCGTGATCGGGCAGGTGCTCCGCCGCTGCCTGGCGTGCTTCCTCCTGCTGTTCGCCGCCGTGGCGGCGGTGGTGGTGCTGCTCTACGACCCCATCTCGGTGTATCTGCTGGGGGACGCCCGCACCCAGCTGGGGCTGCTGCTCCTGCTGCCCTGCGTCCTGCTCACCGGGGTGGAGAACCTGCACAAGCACTACTTCTACGGCACGGGCAGCATCCGTCCCCCGGCGGCGGTGGAGCTGTGCGAGCAGTTTATCCGCACCGGGGCGGTGCTGGGCCTGCTGGTGCTCTTCCTCCCCCAGAACCCGGAGCGCACCGTGGGACTCATCGTCCTGGGCATGATCACCTGCGAGGTGTTCTCCGCCGTCACCCTCTTTTTTCTGACCCGGCGGCGGCTGAGCCGGGCGGGCTCCCGGGAGGAGGGGCGGCACCTGAACCGCCGCATCGCCTCCATCGCGGTGCCCATCGGCCTGACCAGCCTGCTGGGCAACCTGATGGGCTCGGCCACGTCGGTGCTCATCCCCCAGCGGCTGGTTCACGCCGGGGCCCAGGTGTCGGAGGCCATGGAGGCCTTCGGCGTGCTGTGCGGCATGACCCTGCCCATGCTGTGCCTGCCCACCGCCTTCATCGGCGCCCTGGGCCTCGTCCTGGTGCCCAAGCTGGCGGAGGGGGTGGCCCTGGGGCGGCCGGAGCTGGTACGCCGCCGGGTGGGCCGCTCCCTGCTGGCCACGTCGGTGCTCATCCTGCCCGCCATGTCCCTGCTGGCGGCGGTGGGCCCCGATCTGGGGGCCGCCCTCTTCGGGGAGCCCGCAGCGGGCCGGTACATCCTCCCCCTGGCGGCGGGGGTGGCCCTGTCCTGCTACCAGTCGGTGCTGGCCAGCGCCCTCAACGGCCTGGGCAGGCCCCAGGCCGCCGCCCGCAACGCCATCCTCTCCGGCGCGGTGGAGCTGGCCTGCGTCTATATCCTCATGGGCCTGCCCGGCCTGGGGCTGCGGGGCTATGTGGCCGGCTTCCTGGTGTCCACCGCCCTGGGTCTGCTCCTCAACTGGCGGGACGTGCGGCGGTGCACCGGCCTGCGGCCCCGGCTCTTCCAGTGGCTCACCGCCCCCGGCCTGTCCGCCCTGCTGGCCGGGCTGGTGACCAACTTGCTCCGGCAGGTGCTCTCCGGCGCGGGCATGTCCCCCCTGTCCGGGGCGGCAGTCTGCCTGGTGTTCGGCGCCGTCCTCTACCTGGCCGCCCTCCAGGCCCAGGGGGTGGATCTGCGCCGGATCTTCCGGCTACGCACAGCATAAAACCGCGCCCTGCGGCAGGCCGCAGGGCGCATCAGCGTATCGAAAAACCTCCCGCGAAGGAGCGCCTCGCAGAGTTTCTGCGGCCGCAGCCGCAGGAATCAAATCAAAATCCGTCATTTCCGGGGACATGCGCCTCGGAAATGACACTTCTCATGGTGGAAGGGGCGACAATTTCGCAAGAAATCGAGTCCCTTCCGCCATGCAGCCTTCCTCAAAAAAGTGGCACAGGCCACTTTTTTGATTTAAATCAGTGCCTGGAACAGGGCGCAGGCGGTGGGCAGCAGGGCGTCGGGGAAGTCGAAGCCGTCGCTGTGCAGGGGCGGGCAGTCCTCCCCGTCCCCCAGCAGGAACATGGCCCCCTCCGCCTGCCGTAGGTACCAGCCGAAGTCCTCAGAGCCCCGCATGGGCTCCGGCATGTCGATGACGGTGAGGCCAAGGCCCTCCGCCGCCCGGCGCACCTTGTCCACGGCGGCGGGGTGGTTGGCGGTCTTGGGGAACACGTCCTCCTCCGCCCGCTCCAGGGTCAGTCCGTACTCCTTCGCCTGCTCCCGGGCCAGCGCCAGCAGGGCCTCCTGGAGGGCGTCCAGTTCCTCCTGGTACTGGGCCCGGAGGGTGAGCAGCAGCTCCCCCTGGTACGCGGAGATGCCGAAGGCCCGCTCCCCCAGGTCGATGCCCACCACGGTGCACAGCACCAGGCCCCGGTGCTCCTCCGGCCGGGTCAGCTCCGGGATGGCGGACACCACCGCCGCCACGGCGTAGGCCGGGTTGCGGCCCAGCTCCGGGGTGCTGGCGTGGGTGGGCACACCGGTGAAGCGGAGGATCAGCCCCTTGGAGGCGCAGTTCATGGTGCCGGAGCGCAGGGCCACCGCCCCCAGGGGATAGCCGGGCATGTTGTGGAAGGCGTACACCTCCCCGATGCCCTCCTCCCGCAGGAAGGCGGCGCAGGCTTCTCCCCCGCCGCCGATCTCCTCGGCAGGCTGGAAGATCAGGTAGGTGTCCCGGGCCGCCCCCTCTTCATCCAGGATCAGGCCCAGCAGGGCCAGGGCGGCGCTGTGCCCGTCGTGGCCGCACTTGTGGGCGGCGCCGGGACAGCAGGAGCGGTGGGGAATCTGCAGGGTCTCCTCCATGGGCAGGGCGTCAAAGTCGGCCCGGAAGGCCACTTTCCCCTCCCCCCGGCCCCTGCACCGGGCGTAAAACCAGCTGCCCCGATCCACCACCTCCAGCCGTGTATGGGCCCGGAGGAAGTCCATCAGGGTCTGCCGCGTCCAGAACTCCCGGCCGGACAGCTCCGGATGGGCGTGAAGAGCATGGCGCAGCTGCACCGCCAGATCGAGCCGTTCGTCACTCATGATTCTTTTCCTTTCCCTTGTCCGGGGTTTTCTCTTTTTCCTTTTCCGCGGCAGGCTTCTCCTTTCCCTTGTCGGCGCTCTCCACCTCCGGCGGGAGCACCACCACCCGGATCTCCAGCGCCCGGCGGTGATCCACCCGGGTGACGGTCACGTCCAGGCCGTCGGAGATAAAGTGATCCCCCTCCTCGGGCACCTTGCCGATGCGCTCCATGACCCAGCCGGAGATGGTGTTGGCGTCGCACTCCCCCTTGATGGCAAACAGGTCAAACAGGTCGGTGAGATCGGCGGAGCAGGAGATGAGGTAGCTGCCGTCGCTCTGCCTGCGGAACTCCTCAATCACCTCGTCGTGCTCGTCCCAGATCTCGCCCACCAGCTCCTCCACAATGTCCTCCAGGGTGACCAGGCCCTCGGTTCCGCCGTATTCGTCCACCACGATGACCATGTGGGCCTTCTCCTTCTGGAGGATGCGCAGCAGCTCGGAGATCTTGGTGTTGCCGGTGGTGTAGAGCACGGGGCCCAGGAACTGCCTGACGTCGCTGATGCCCCGGTAGCGGGCGGCGTGGAAGTCCTTCTCGTGGATGACGCCGATGATGTTGTCGATGTCCTCGTGGTAGACGGGCAGGCGGGAGTAGCCGCTCTCGGCAAAGGCGTGGGCGATGTCCTCCATGGGGTCGGTGTCCCTCACCGCCACCATGTCCACCCGGGGGGTGAGGATCTCCTCCACCTCCAGATCGTGGAACTCGATGGCCGCGCGGATGAGCTTGCTCTCGTGCTGATCCAGGCCGCCCTCGCTCTCGGCCTGATCCACCATGGTGACCAGCTCCTCCTCGGTGATGCCCTCCTTGTCCTTGCTGCGCATGATCTTGGACAGGCCCTTTTTCAGTGCGGCGAAGAACCAGTTCACCGGGGTGAGAATCACCATCAGCGTGCCGATAATGGGGGCGGAGAACATGGCGAACTGCTCCGGGGCCTCCTTGGCCATGCTCTTGGGGGAGACCTCTCCGAAGATGAGCACCACGATGGTGATCACCGCCGTGGCCACCACCGCGCCGTTCTGCAGGTGCAGTCCCACGGTGAAGAACAGGGTGGACAGGGAGGATGCCGTCAGGTTGACGATGTTGTTGCCCACCAGAATGGTGGACAGCAGGTTGTCGTACTTGTCCACCAGCGCCAGGGCCCGGGCGGCCCGGCGGTCGCCCGCGTCGGCCTTGCTCTTGAGGCGGATGCGGTTGAGGGAGGTAAAGGCGGTCTCGGTGGCGGAGAAATAGGCGGAGCAGATCACCATTACCACCATGGCGGCGATCATCCCGATACTGGCACTGTCTAACATAAGAACACAATCAACTCCTGTTGTCCTGGGTGTGGAAACGCGCAAAAGGACAACCCTATCCCTCTCGGGTAAGGCTGTCCCTGAACGGTTTCTCTATGTAGCTGTTACTAGGCGGAGGTTCGTCCACGAGGGCTCACCGTCTCCTTTTCTGGTTTATTAGGTGTAGTATAACACAGCTGCGGCCGTTATGCAAGGGTAACCCGCTCCATTCCGCTGTCCGTGCCGCGGGCGGCGCCCCATGGCGACAAAAAAGCCCCTGCCATAGGGCAGAGGCTTTCTCGTCCGGGATGTTACACCAGCTGCACGATGGCCATCTCGGCGGCATCGCCGCGGCGGGGGCCGATCTTCACCACGCGGGTGTAGCCGCCGTTGCGGGAGGCGTACTTGGGGCCGATCTCGTCGAACAGCTTCTTGGCCACGTCCTCCTTGGTCAGCCAGGACAGGGCGCGGCGGTAGTTGGCCAGGTTGGCGTTCTTGGCCAGGGTGATCATCTTCTCGGCGATGGGAGCCACTTCCTTGGCGCGGGAGACGGTGGTCTTGATCTGGCCGTTCTCCAGCAGGTAGGTGGTCATGGCGCGCAGCATAGCCACACGCTGGTCGGTGGGCTTGCCCAGTTTCCGATAATGAGACATAACTCGCACACTCCTATGGGAGCCGCCAAGGCGAACTCCAATTGTAAATTCGTCCGGGGAGGCCTGAGCCTCCGGGGCGGGACGCCGCATGCGGCCGGGGCCCGGGAGGGGACGTTACGTGCCCCCGGGCTTCCCGCCCCTCTGGCCGTCAGTTTTCCTCGTCGGCCAGGTGCAGGCCCATCATGGCCAGCTTGTTGATGACCTCTTCCAGGCTCTTGCGGCCCAGGTTGCGCACCTTCATCATCTCGTCCTCGGTCTTGGAGATCAGATCCTCCACCGTGTTGATGTTGGCACGCTTGAGGCAGTTGAAGGAGCGGACAGACAGATCCAGCTCCTCGATGGTCAGCTCCAGCACCTTGTCCCGCTGGGTCTCCGCCTTCTCCACCACCGTGGACTTGGAGCCCATGGTCTCAGAGAGGTCGGTGAAGAGGACGAAGTGATCACAGAGGATGCGGGCGCCCAGGCTGACCGCGTCCCGGGCGGTGATGGTGCCGTTTGTCCACACCTCCAGGGTCAGCTTGTCGTAGTCGGTCGCATCGCCCACACGGGTGTTCTCCACCGTGTAGTTGACCTTCCGCACCGGCGTGTAGATGGAGTCCACCGGGATCAGGCCGATGATGGTCTGGGCCGGCTTGTTCCGGTCGGCGGGGACATAGCCCCTGCCGTGGGACAGGGTCAGCTCCATGTTCAGGCTGGCGTCAGGGCCCAGGGTGGCGATGTGCAGCTCCGGATTGAGGATCTCCACCTCGCCGTCGGCCTTGATGTCGCCGGCAGTGACCTCGCACTCGCCGGAGGCCTCAATATAGACCGTCTTGACTCCCTCACAGTGGAGCTTGGCAATGATGCTCTTCACATTGAGGACGATCTCGGTCACGTCCTCCTTCACGCCGGGAATGGTGGAGAATTCGTGCTGCACACCGGCGATCTTGATAGAGGTGACCGCCGTGCCGGGCAGAGAGGAGAGCAGGATGCGGCGCAGGGAGTTGCCCAGGGTTGTGCCGTACCCGCGCTCCAGGGGCTCCACCACATACTTGCCGTAGGAACCGTCGCCGGGATTCTCCACACATTCGATGCGGGGCTTCTCGATTTCTACCATGTGTTACCCTCCTTTTTGCGGCCGCGGGCCTCTGCCCGCGGCCTGATACAGCTCACCAATAATCGAGGGTACAAGCAGCATTACTTGGAGTACAGCTCGACGATCAGGTGCTCCTCGACAGGCAGGTCGATGTCCTCGCGAGTGGGCATCTGCAGCACAGTGCCCTTGAGCGCGTTCTTGTCCCGCTCCAGCCACTTGGGAACCAGAACGGTGGGGGCGTCCTCGCCGGTCAGGCGCTTGAACTTGGCGGAGGAGCGGCTGGACTCCTTCACCTCGATCACGTCACCCGCCTTGACCAGGTAGGAGGGGATGTCCACCCGCTGGCCGTTGACGGTGAAGTGGCCGTGGCCCACCAGCTGACGGGCCTCACGGCGGGTCATGGCGAAGCCCAGGCGGTACGCCACGTTGTCCAGGCGGCGCTCCACCAGAACCAGCAGGTTCTCGCCGGTCTTGCCGGGCATGCGGGCGGCCTTCTCATAGTAGGAGCGGAACTGCTTCTCCATGATGCCGTAGACGAACTTGACCTTCTGCTTCTCGGTCAGCTGGAGGGCGTACTCGCTCTTCTTCTTCCGCATCTGGCCGCCGGGGTTGCGGTTGGACTCCTGCTTGCTCTTCCCGGCGTAGCCCATGGCGGCGGGAGAAATGCCCAGCGCGCGGCAGCGCTTCACGATAGGCTGCATATTCTTAGCCATTTGATCTTCCTCCTTCTCTTACACGCGGCGGCGCTTCGGCGGACGGCAGCCGTTGTGGGGGATGGGGGTCACGTCCTTGATCAGGGTGACCTCCAGGCCCACGGCCTGCAGGGCGCGGATGGCGGCCTCACGGCCGGCGCCGGGGCCCTTCACGTACACCTCCACGGTCTTCAGGCCGTGCTCCATGGCCGCCTTGGCGGCGGTCTCGGCGGCGGTCTGCGCGGCGAAGGGGGTGCTCTTGCGGGAACCGCGGAAGCCCAGGCCGCCGGAGGAGGCCCAGGACAGGGCGTTGCCGCCCATATCGGTCACGGTAACCATGGTGTTGTTGAAGGAGGAGCGGATGTGCACCTGGCCCTTCTCAACGTTCTTGCGCTCGCGGCGCTTGCGGATAACTTTCTTACCCTTGGTAGCGGTAGCCATGTGTCTCTCCCTCCCTTACTTCTTCTTATTGGCGACGGTGCGCTTGGGGCCCTTGCGGGTGCGCGCGTTGGTCTTGGAGCGCTGACCGCGGACGGGCAGGCCCTTGCGGTGCCGGATGCCCCGGTAGCAGCCGATCTCGGTCAGGCGCTTGATGTCCATCGCCACGTCGCGGCGGAGGTCGCCCTCCACAGTGTAGCTGTGGCCGATGATCTCGCGCAGCTTGGCCTCGTCGGCCTCGGTCAGATCCTTCACGCGGGTGTCGGGGTTGATACCGGCCTCAGCCAGGATCTTGTTGGCGCTGGTGCGCCCGATGCCGTAAATATAGGTCAGGCCGATCTCGACCCGCTTCTCTCTCGGCAAATCAATGCCAGCAATACGTGCCATACTGTTTCAGCACCTCCTGTTAACCTTGTCTCTGCTTGTGCTTGGGGTTTTCGCAAATTACCATGACCTTGCCCTTGCGCTTGATGATCTTGCACTTCTCGCACATGGGCTTCACGGACGGTCTAACTTTCATGTCATAAACCTCCTGTCAGCCTGATGGCCCCGGCGCGGCGGAGGCAAGGCCCCGCTGACCCGCACCGGTCGTTGATGGTGCCTCCCGTCCGGGAGGCCGGCGGAATTCCATTCCGCCGCGGTGAATGGCGCGGATTACTTGGATCTCCAGGTAATCCGGCCCCTGGTTACGTCATAAGGAGACATCTGAACCGTCACCTTGTCTCCGGGCAGGATGCGGATGAAGTTCATGCGCAGCTTGCCGGAGATGTGGGCCAGAATGATGTGGCCGTTTCCGATGTCCACATGGAACGTGGTGTTGGGAAGGGACTCGGTCACGACGCCCTCCACTTCGATCATATCGTCCTTTGCCAAAGCGTCATACCCTCCTTAGTTCCTCAGCTCGGAAAGCGGCCAGCGCCCTCCGTATGTCTCGGTTGGATCGGTTGATGCCCGCCTGAAACTCCGCCAGGCGGGGCTGGGGAAGCGTCCCCAGGAGCTGGGTGTGCTTCTCCTTCTTCCGTTTGGGCCGCTCCAGCCTCCGCCGCTTCCCGTCGCACAGCAGCAGGTAGCCGCCGTCCGTGTCCAGGACACAGAACAGCGCCCCCTTGTCGTGTCCGGCCAGGGAGCGGACAATCTGCCCGCAGGCGTCCGCCATACTCAGTCCTCCGCCCAGGTGAGCACTTCCGGCTCACCGTCGGTGATGAGGATGGTGTTCTCGTAGTGGGCGGTGAGGCTGCCGTCGGCGGACACGGTGGTCCAGCCGTCCTTGAGCACCTTGACCCGCCAGTCGCCGGCGCACACCATGGGCTCCACGGCGATGGTCATGCCCGGCTGGAGCCGGGGGCCGTGGCCGGCGGGGCCGAAGTTGGGCACCTCGGGGGCCTCGTGGAGCTTGGCGCCCACACCGTGGCCCACAAAGTCCCGCACCACGGAGCAGCCGTGGGACTCCACGTACTGCTGCACGGCGTGGGAGATGTCGAATACCCGGTTGCCGGCGCGGGCCAGCTTGATGCCCTCCCAGAAGCTCTGCTCGGTGACCCGGATGAGCTCCATGGCCTCCGGGCTCACCTCCCCGCAGGGGAAGGTGGCGGCGCAGTCGCCGTGGAAGCCGTCCAGATAGGCGCCCACGTCCACACTGACGATGTCGCCCTCCTTCAGCTTCCGGGGGCCGGGGATGCCGTGGATGACCTCCTCGTTGATGGAGATGCAGGCCGAGCCCTTGAAGCCGCCGTAGCCCAGGAAAGAGGGCTTCGCCCCGTGGCTCTCGATGAACTTGCGCACGGCGGTGTCGATTTCGTGGGTGGTCACACCGGGCCGCACCAGGGAACCGGCCAGCGCCCGGGCCTGGGCGGTGAGCCGCCCGGCCCGGCGCATGCACTCGATTTCGCGGGGGGATTTGAGAGAGATCATTTCCATCTCGTTCACTTCCCCAGCAGTTCCATGATTTTTGCGTTGGTCTCGTCGATGCCGCCCAGATCGGGCACCCGCTTCAGCACGCCCTTGCCCTCATAGAAGCCCTTGAGCGGCTCGGTCTCGCTGTGGTAGACCTCCAGGCGGTGCTTGACGGTCTCCGGCAGATCGTCCTTGCGCTGCTCCAGCACGCCGCCGCACTTGTCGCAGATGTCCTCCTTCTGGGGAGGGGCTGTGACCACGTGGTAGGTGGCGCCGCAGGCGTGGCAGGTGCGCCGGCCGGTGAGCCGGGCCGCAATGACCTCGTCGCTGATCTCCAGGGAGAGGACGGCGTCGAAGTTGATGCCGTGGCGCTCCAGGGCCTCGGCCTGGGCGATGGTGCGGGGCACCCCGTCCAGGATGAAGCCGCCGGCACAGTCGGGCTGGGCCAGCCGCTCCTGGATGATGCCGATGATGACCTCATCGGGAACCAGCTTGCCCGCATCCATATAGCTCTTGGCCTGCAGGCCGATGGGAGTGCCCTCCTTCACGGCCGCGCGGAGGATGTTGCCGGTGGAGATGGTGGGGATGCCCAGCTTGCGGCTGATGATCTCCGCCTGGGTGCCCTTGCCGGCGCCGGGGGCGCCGAGAAGAATGATTTTCATTCTGATAACCCCTTACTCAAGGAAGCCTTTGTAGTGGCGCATGAGCATCTGGGCCTCCAGGGCCTTGGTGGTCTCCAGGGCAACGCTCACCACGATGATGATGGACGTGCCGCCGATGGCCAGGCCGCTCTGACCCAGGATGGCGCCGGTGACAATGGGGGCGATGGCGATGATGGCCAGGTACAGGGCGCCGAACATGGTGATGCGGTTGAGCACCTTGTGGATGAAGTCGGCGGTGGGCTTGCCGGGACGGAAGCCGGGAATGAAGCCGCCGTTCTTCTTCAGGTTGTTGGCCACCTCAACGGGGTTGAACTGCATCGTGGAGTAGAAGTAGCTGAAGCCGATGATCAGCAGGAAGTACACCACGATATAGATGACGCTGGTGGTGTTGAAGATCTGGAGGAAGGTGTACCAGCCGGTGCCCTCCTGCTGGGCCGCGGGCACGAACATGCCGATGGTGGCGGGCAGGGAGGCGATGGCCTGGGCGAAGATGATGGGCATAACGCCGCTCATGTTCACCTTCAGGGGGATGTGGCTGGACTGGCCGCCGTACATCTTGCGGCCCACCACGCGCTTGGCGTACTGGACGGGGATGCGGCGCTCGGAGTTCTGGATGAACACAATCAGAACCACGATGGCCAGCACACCGATGACGATGAGGATGGCACCCCACCAGGGCAGGTTGAACTGGCCGGTGACGCCGTCCATGTTGTTGCGGATGCCGCGGTACATGGTGCGCACCGCGCTGGGCACCCGGGACAGGATGCCGGCGAACAGGATGATGGAGATGCCGTTGCCGATGCCGAACTCGGTGATCTGCTCACCCAGCCACATGACAAAGGCGGAACCGGCGGTGAAGCACAGGATGATGACGATGGCCGCCCACCAGCCGGGCAGGCCGGCGGTGTCCAGCATCGGCGTGGTGGCGTTGTAGCTGCGGATGAGGGTGTAGTAACCGAAGCCCTGCAGCAGGCCGATGGCCACGGTGACATAGCGGGTGATGGCCGCGATCTTCTTCCGGCCCTCCTCGCCGCCCTCTTTCTGGAGGCGCTCCAGAGCGGGGATGGCGACGGTGAGCAGCTGGATGATAATGGAGCTGTTGATATACGGCTGCACGCCCAGGGCGAACACGGCCGCGATGGAGAAGGCGGTACCGTTCATGGCGCCCAGCAGGGAGAAGATGCCGCCCATGCTGTTCATGGTCTGGCTCAGCGCATCACTGTCGATGAAGGGCACGGGCACCACGGAGCCCAGCCGGAACACCAGCAGGGCGAACACCGTGAAGAGGATCTTCTTGCGCAGCTCCGGGATCTTCCACGCGTTTCGGATGGTCTCGATCACTTATACCACCTCGTACTTTCCACCTGCCGCGACGATTTTCTCCTTGGCGGAGGCGGAGAAAGCGGAGGCACGGACAATCAGCTTCTTGGTCAGGGTGCCGTTGCCCAGCACCTTGTAGCCGTACTCACACTTGGAGAGGATGCCCTTCTCCAGCAGGTCGCACACGTTGACCGTGGCGCCGTCCTCGAACTTGTTCAGGGCGGAGACGTTGATGGCCTCCAGGGGCTTTGCAAAGATGTTGTGGAAACCGCGCTTGGGGATGCGGCGGGTCAGGGGCATCTGGCCGCCCTCAAAGCCCACGCGCACGCCGCCGCCGGAACGGGCCCACTGGCCCTTCTGGCCGCGGCCGGCGGTCTTGCCGTTGCCGGAGCCGTGACCGCGGCCCTTGCGGTAGGCCTTGGGGTTGGAGCCGGCAGCGGGAGAAAGCTCATGCAGATTCATTTCGCGCACCTCCTTACTGTTCCTCGGTGACCTGCAGCAGGTAGCCGATGTGGGCAATCTTGCCGCGGGTCGCCTCGTTGTCGGGCTGCACGGTGGTGTCGCCGATCTTGCGCAGGCCCAGAGCCTCGGCGGTGGCCTTATGCTTGGCGATCCGGCCGTTCAGGCTCTTGACCAGCTTGATGTTCAGATTAGCCATGTTCACGGCCCTCCTTAACCTACGATCTCGCTGACGCTCTTGCCGCGGATGCGGGCGATCTCCTCGGGGCCACGCAGGGACTTCAGGCCCTCAAAGGTGGCGGAGACCACGTTCTGCGGATTGTTGGAGCGCAGGCACTTGG
>NZ_JAHZDL010000051.1:0-18045 GCF_019422385.1 Flavonifractor sp. | reverse complement strand
AAAAAATCAAGCAATTTCAAGGCTTTGCGGTGTCTCTTAATACATGCCGCCCATGTCGGGTGCAGCGGGAGCCGCGGGCGTGGGGGGCTGGGGCTTGTCGGCCACCAGAGCCTCAGTGGTCAGCAGCACGGAGGAGATGGAAGCGGCGTTCTCCAGAGCGGTGCGGGTCACCTTGGTGGGATCCACGATGCCGGCGGAGATCATGTCCACATAGGTCTCGTTGTAGGCGTCGAAGCCGTAGCCGGTCTTGCCGGACTCCTTGATCTTCTCCAGCACCACGGAGCCGTCGATGCCGGCGTTGGCGGCGATCTGCTTCACGGGCTCGGTCAGGGCGCGGGCGATGATGGACACGCCGGTCTTCTCGTCGCCCTCAACCTCGTTGACCAGCTTCTCCACAGCGGCCACAGCGTTGACGTAGGCGGTGCCGCCGCCGGCCACGATGCCCTCTTCCACAGCGGCGCGGGTGGCGTTCAGGGCGTCCTCGATGCGGAGCTTCTTCTCCTTCATCTCCACCTCGGTGGCGGCGCCCACGCGGATGATAGCCACGCCGCCGGCCATCTTGGCCAGGCGCTCCTGGAGCTTCTCGCGGTCGTAGTCGGAGGTGGTGGTCTCGATCTGGCTGCGGATCTGGTTCACGCGGGCCTTGATGGCATCGGCGGAGCCGGCGCCGTCCACGATGATGGTGTTCTCCTTGGAGACCTTCACCTGGCGGGCCTTGCCCAGCATATCCATGGTGGCCTCCTTGAGCTCATAGCCCATGTCGGAGGTGATGACGGTGCCGCCGGTCAGCACGGCGATATCCTCCAGCATCTCCTTGCGGCGGTCGCCGAAGCCGGGGGCCTTGACGCACACCACGTTCAGGGTGCCGCGCAGCTTGTTGACAATCAGGGTGGACAGGGCCTCGCCCTCCACGTCCTCGGCGATGACCAGCAGCTTCTTGCCGGACTGCACCACCTGCTCCAGGATGGGCAGCAGCTCCTGGATGTTGGACACCTTCTTGTCGGTGATCAGGATCAGGGCGTCGTCCAGGACGGCCTCCATCTTCTCGGTGTCGGTGACCATATAGGGGGTGATGTAGCCCCGGTCGAACTGCATGCCCTCGACAACCTCGCTGTAGGTCTCGGCGGTCTTGGACTCCTCCACGGTGATGACGCCGTCGTGGGAGACCTTCTCCATGGCCTCGGCGATCAGCTTGCCGATGACCTCGTCGCCGGAGGACACGGTGCCCACGCGGGCGATGTCGTCAGAGCCGTTGACCTTCTTGGAGTTGGCCTTGATGGCCTCCACAGCGGCGGCGGTGGCCTTGGCGATGCCCTTCTTCATGACCATGGGGTTGGCGCCGGCGGCCAGGTTCTTCAGGCCCTCGCGGATGATGGCCTGGGCCAGCAGGGTGGCGGTGGTGGTGCCGTCGCCGGCCACGTCGTTGGTCTTGGTGGCGACTTCCTTCACCAGCTGGGCGCCCATGTTCTCATAGGGGTCGTCCAGCTCGATCTCCTTGGCGATGGTCACGCCGTCGTTGGTGATCAGGGGGGCGCCGAACTTCTTGTCCAGCACCACGTTGCGGCCCTTGGGGCCCATGGTGATCTTCACGGTGTCGGCCAGCTGGTTGACGCCGCGCTCCAGCGCGTGGCGGGCGTCCTCGCCGTAGCAGATAATCTTAGCCATAACACATTACCTCCAAAATTCAGGAAAGTTCATTCAATCATGGGGTGCAGGGGCCGTGCCCCCGCTTCGCCGCTTGGCGGCGAACAAAATGGAAATCCGTCCGGAGCAGGACATGCGCCTGCGCAGGACACCTTAACCCCTGGCCGCGGCGGCCAGGGCCGCCTTTCCGGTGGAAAGGCGAGGGGGGTATCAAAACCGCTGTGCCGCCACAGGCGGCGCGGCGGTTTTGTATCTAGGGGGGATGCAATCCTCCCTAGACTTATTCGACAATCGCCAGGATGTCGTTCTGCCGCACGATGGTGTACTCCTCGCCGTCGATCTTGACCTCGGTGCCGGAGTACTTGCTGGTGATGACCTTGTCGCCCTTCTTCACGGTCATGGTGACTTCCTTGCCGTCCACCATGCCGCCGGGGCCCACCTCGATGACCTCGGCCACCTCGGGCTTCTCCTTGGCGGAGCCGGTCAGGATGATGCCGCTCTTGGTCTTCTCCTCTGCCTCCACCAGCTTAATGACCACACGGTCAGCAAGGGGCTTGAGTTTCATAATGGGTTCCTCCTTATATTCTGCAAATTGTTATAAACGCTTTCAGCGGGTTAGCACTCATTTCTTCGGAGTGCTAACCCGCTTATAATAATACCCTCACTGGCAGATTTCTGCAAGCCCTAATTTTTGAATTTTCTGTTAAATTTCCATTCTGCGCGGAGTCCAACTCGATTTAGCGCTCATTTTCCACTTCGCGCTTCTTTTTTCTCCGTTTTTCTTTGATTTTTAAGTTTTACTCCTCCGTGCCGGATCCCAGTGGGTGCCGGCCGGATAAAAAAAGTTCACTTTTTTAGCAGACACGGTGACGGAGAGCTCAGAATCCAGCATCTCTTCCCCGTCCAGGTTGATGCGGCTCACACGGTCGCACACCACGTGCATCTCCCGCCCCCGGCGGACAATAACCCCCTCGATGTCCCCCGCGCCCCCCTTGGCGTACTTGCCGATGAGGGAGACCACGGTGAGGCGGGACACGGCGGGGATCACCACGAAATCCAGCAGGCCGTCGTCGGGCATGGCGGTGCGGCTGGGATTGAAGCCGCCGCCGTAGTAGCGGCCGTTGCAGGCGCACATGAGGGTGAACTCACTTCCCGGCAGCTCCTCCCCGTCGATGGACACCCGGTAGGGCCGGTGGATGCCCTGGAGAATGGCCCGCACCGCCGAGAGCTGGTAGGCCATGGTGCCGGATACCAGGGGCAGGCCCTTGAAGTCCCCGGCTCCCAGGCCGATGCGGGCGTCAAAGCCCACGGAGCACACGTTGAGGGCCAGGTGCCCGTTGCAGTCGATGAGATCCATGGGAGCCTGGGGGGCGTCCAGCAGCTCCTTCAGGTCGTAGAACCGGGGGGCATCCGGGCCGAACATGCGCAGAAAGTCGTTGCCCGAGCCCATGGGGTAGTGTGTGACGGCGGCATTGGCAAAGCCGGCCGCCCCCACGGCGCACTCGTTGAGGGTGCCGTCCCCGCCGCAGGCGTAGATGCGCACGGCCTCCCCCGTCTCCGCCGCGGCCCGGGCCAGCTCCGCGGCATGGCCGGGGTACTGCGTCACCGCCGCCTCCCAGGGCTCCTCCCGCCCCGCCAGGGCGAAGCGGATCTTCTCCCGCACCTCCTGGGTGCGGTCATATTTTCCCGCCCGGGGGTTGAGCAGAAACAGGTGGCGCACGCGCCTTCCTCCCTTCTCAGCCCGCAGGAAAGATCTTTCCTGCGGGCTGCTGAACTTTTTGCAGCTTCAAGAGGGCCTATCGCAGTATCTTCTTCTCTGTCTGTTCCCCGTCCGGCTCAGCGGCCCCAGAGGACGATGCGCTGTTCCGCCCGGGCCATGCGGGACACGATGGCCGCCGCCTCCGCCCGGGTAAAGGTGCCGCCGGGGCTGAAGGTCATGCCCCCGTCCACCCCGGACAGGATGCCCTTGGCGTACAGGGCGTAGACCGCCTCCGCCCCCCGCTCGCCGGGGTGCACGTCCGGGACGGAGGTGCGCACCCGGTTCCGGTCGTTGAGCTCGGGCAGGGATTTGGCCAGGGAGGTGGCGGCGAAGAGCTCCGCCGCCTCCCGCCGGGTGATGGGCCGGTTGTAGTCTGTCCGGGCCGCTGTCTCCGCCTTCAGAATGCCGTTGGCCAAGCAGTAGTCCACCGCCGGCGTGTACCACTTGGCGCCGGAGGCGGTCTCCTCATGGAAGGAGTCCCCCCGGTAGCGGCTCTCCACCGTGGCGGCCAGCTGGATGGCCTCCGCCACGGTGAGGGTCTGCCCGGGGGCGAAGCGGCCGCCCCCCACGCCGGAGACCAGGCCCACATTATAGGCGATGTCCACCCACAGGGCGTGCCAGTCCCGGGGGGACACGTCGGAGAAGGCGGGCAGCTTTCCCCGGGTCAGGGGGAACTGGGCGGAGGCGGCGCCCCGCTGGGCCAGGATGGAGGGCAGGTCGTAGACGGGGATCTTGGTGACGGCGCCCTCCGTGTCCGTCAGGGTGAGCACATTGGTGCCCCCCTGCTCGTCCACCCGTACGCTGGCATACACCAGGTCGTAGAGCACATTGGTGCGCCCGCCCTTCCCGTCGGAGAGGGGGAGAATGCTCACCACGCCCCAGCCCGCCCCCTTCTGGGCCAGGTAGAGGCCGCAGTCGATGGGCATGAGGGTGTCGTACTCCGGCTGGATCAGGTACTTCCCGTCCTGGCGGATCACCCCCAGCTTTCCGTTCAGGTTCACCGCCGCGATGCCCAGCTGGAAGGACACCACGCTGTCGTACCGGAGGGGGATGACCACGTTCCGGCTGGAGTCCACAAAGCCCCACTTGCCGTCCAGCTCACACTGGGCCAGTCCCTCGCTGTATCCCCACACCGTGGCCCCCGCCGGTACGGCGGCCGCGGCGGACAGGAGCAGCGGCCCCGCGCCCAGCGCCAGGGCCAGCAGCACCGCCGCGGCGCGGGCTCCTCTCCTACGTCTCATGCCTGTCCTCCCCTTTCCCGTCTGTCGTATTGGAACAGCTCACACTTGAGCATGCCGTTGTACAGCTTGCGCTTCTTGTCCGCCGGGCGGCCGAAGGTGCGCTCAAACTCCGTGTGGGAGGAGAGCACGCTCACCCGCCAGCCGGGGGGCAGAGCCCCCGCCGCGGCGCCGAAGGCCCGGTAGAGGCCCTCCGCCTCCTTTTTCTCCAGCAGCCGCTCTCCATAGGGCGGGTTGGTGACAATGCGGCCGTAGGGCTCGTCCCGGCGGAAGCGGGCGGCGTCCGCCACGTCAAAACGCACCACATCCTCCACCTCCGCCTTCTCGGCGTTGGAGCGGGCGATGTCCACGGCCCTGGGGTCGATGTCCCCGCCCCAGATGTCGTAGCTGCCGTGGTACTCCCCGTCCATGGCCTCGTCGGCGGCCCGGAGCCACAGGGTTCTGTCCAGCCACTGCCACCGCTGGGCGGAAAAGCTGCGGTTGAGCCCCGGCGCCCGGTTTTTGGCGATCAGCGCCGCCTCGATGGGGATGGTGCCCGAGCCGCAGAAGGGGTCGCAGAAGGGATCCCTCCCCCGGTAGCGCGAGAGGAGCACCATGGCGGCGGCCAGGGTCTCCCGCAGGGGGGCGGCCACCCCCACCGCCCGGTAGCCCCGCTTGTGCAGGCCGGGGCCGGTGGTGTCCACCATGAGGGTGACATGATCCTTCATGATGGAGAACTGGAGCTGATAGAGGGCCCCGTTCTCCGGCAGCTGCGCCAGGCCGTATTTCTCCCCCAGCCGGGCGGCCACCGCCTTTTTCAGCACGGCCTGGCAGGCAGGCACCGCGTGGAGCTGGGAACTGAGGCTGTGCCCCTTGATGGGGAACGCCCCGTCCCGGGGGATAAAGTCCTCCCAGGGCAGGGCCCGGGCCCCCTCGAACAGGGCGTCGAAGTCCCTGGCCTCATACTCCCCCACCACCAGCAGCACCCGCTCGCCGGTGCGCAGGTTCAGGTTCACCCGGGGGATGTCTCCGGGGGAGGCCTTGCAGCGCACCCGGCCGTTCTCCGCCCGCACTCCCTCCAGGCCCAGCCGCCGCAGCTCGTCGGCGCACAGGCCCTCCAGCCCGAACAGGGTGGGCATCAGCAGTTCCAGCTCTCTCATTGGCGCGCTCCTTCCCGGTGATCCGCTCTCCGCAGGGTGATTGAACTTAAGTATACTCTATTTCCCGCCGCTTGGCAAACCCCCGGAGGTAAAATTTCCGGCCGGAGTCCCTTTGGGCGGTCTGTCCCGGACAAAATGGGGCTTGTCAAACTCGAACAAATGTTGTATACTCGGATCGAACATCAGTTCTATCCCCATGAAACACCGGTGGGGAGCCCGCCCCAGTCCGGTCTATGGGACAGAACCGGCGGTAGGATCACCTTATCAAACAGCTCAGGATCGGAGGGAACCCCATGGAGACCATTTACTGCACGCTGAACGCCAAGCGCCTGACCTTTCTCGGCGCCGCCGGCCGGAAGGCCAGCGGCGGGGAGACGGTCTGCTATGCCGTGGCTCCCCGCCCCCGGGCCGTCCCCCGGCCGTCGGGAAAGGTGATCAGCCTGGACGACTACCGCGCCCCCGGCCGGCCGGGTGCCCGCCCGGCGCCGCCGGAAGAAGCTCCCGTCCCGGCGGAGCGCCCGCCCCGCCCCAGGGGCCGCCGCCGGCCCTCTCTGGCGCTGACGGCGGATCTGCTGGCCTCCGCCGCGGTGGTGGCGCTGCTGGCCGCTGTGGCGGCACAGCTGGCCGCCCTGTAGCTTTGCACAAAAATCCCCGGCACGGGAAATCCCGTGCCGGGGATTTTTGCCGGAATAGAAAAATTTATCGCTCCAGGGCTTGACATTTGAAGTTAGCGAGTGTAAACTTACCTTGTTCCAGGTGGTTAGTATCTGCTAACCACCGATTTCAAGCCCTGTGGTTAGATCAACCTAACCGCATAAAAAAGGGAGGAGACCCGAATGATGCCTCTGACAATGGCGAAGCAGGGCGAGACGGTGACCATCCGAAAGATCACCGGCAAAGATGAGGTGCGCCAGCACCTGGCCGAGCTGGGCTTCGTCGTGGACGGGGAGGTCACGGTGGTCAGCGAGCTGGGCGGCAACCTGATCCTCCAGGTGAAGGACAGCCGCATCGCGCTGGACAGGGCCATGGCCAACCGAATCATGTTTTGATGGGAGGAAGAGAAGATGAAGACATTGCGGGACGCAAAGGTGGGCGATACCGTGACGGTGGTGCGCCTTCACGGGGAGGGCGCGGTCAAGCGCCGGATCATGGACATGGGCATCACCAAGGGCGTGGCGCTGCATGTGCGCAAGGTGGCGCCGCTGGGCGACCCCATGGAGCTGAACGTGCGCGGCTATGAGCTGAGCGTGCGCAAGGCCGACGCGGAGATGATCGAAATCGCGTAGCGCCTCAGGAAAGCGGCAAGGCCGCTTTCCTGAGGGGAGCTGCATGGCAGAGGGGGCTCGTTTTCCTGCGAAAAAGGCACCCCTTCCGCCAGGAGCGGATGGTTTTTTGACCGTCTGAGGGAGGGCCTGGTGCGCCCAAGAATTAGTTGTATCTAACTTTTTGAGAAAGGAAGAGATTGAGAGATATGGAGCTGAAAATCGCGCTGGCGGGCAACCCGAACTGCGGCAAGACGACGCTGTTCAACGCCCTGACCGGCTCCAACCAGTACGTGGGCAACTGGCCCGGCGTCACGGTGGAGAAGAAGGAGGGCAGGCTGAAGGGCCACAAGGACGTGGTGATCCAGGATCTGCCCGGCATCTATTCGCTGTCCCCCTATACCCTGGAGGAGGTGGTGGCCCGGAACTACCTGGTCAACGACAAGCCGGACGCCATCCTCAACATCGTGGACGGCACCAACATCGAGCGCAACCTGTACTTAACCACCCAGCTCATCGAGCTGGGCCTGCCCGTGGTGGTGGCTGTGAACATGATCGACCTGGTGCGCAAGAACGGCGACCAGATCGATCTGAACAAGCTGGGCGACGCCCTGGGCTGCACCGTGGTGAGCATGAGCGCCCTGAAGGGCGAGGGCGGCCTGGAGGCCGCCGAGAAGGCCGTGGCCCTGGCCAAGACCCACCAGGCCGGGGAGCTGCCCCATGTGTTCACCGGCAGCGTGGAGCACGCCATCGCCCACATCGAGGAGTCCATCGCCGGGCTGGTGGACGATCGCTATCTCCGCTGGTACGCCATCAAGGTGTTTGAACGGGACGACAAGGTGATGGAGGGGCTCCAGCTCACCGCCGAGCTGAAGGCCCATCTGGAGCAGCACATTGCCGACTGCGAGAAGGAGCTGGACGACGACGCCGAGAGCATCATCACCAACCAGCGGTACGCCTACATCAATACCGTGGTCACCAAGGCGGTTCACAAGAAGGCCGCGGCCCACAGCATGAGCACCTCCGACAAGATCGACCGGGTGGTGACCAACCGGATCCTGGCCCTGCCCATCTTCGCCGTGGTCATGTTCGCCGTGTACTGGATCGCCATGGGCCCCTTCGGCACCTTCCTCACCGACTGGACCAACGACGTGCTGGGCACCGCCTGGCTGGTGGAGATTCCCCGGGCCGCCCTGGAGGGCTGGGGCGTCAACGACGTGCTCATCGGCCTGATCTGCGACGGTGCCCTGGCCGGCGTGGGCGCGGTGCTGGGCTTTGTGCCCCAGATGCTGGTGCTCTTCCTGATGCTGGCCATCCTGGAGGACATCGGCTACATGGCCCGCATCGCCTTCATCATGGACCGGATCTTCCGCAAGTTCGGCCTGTCCGGCAAGAGCTTTATCCCCATGCTGGTGGGCACCGGCTGCGGCGTGCCCGGCGTCATGGCCTCCCGCACCATTGAGAGTGAGCGGGACCGCCGCATGACCGTCATGACCACCTGCTTCATCCCCTGCGGCGCCAAGATGCCCATCATCGGCCTGATCGCCGGCGCCCTGTTCGGCGGCAGCGGCTTTGTGGCCGTGTCCGCCTACTTCATCGGCGTGGCCGCCATCGTCATCTCCGGCGTGATGCTCAAGAAGACCAAGGCTTTCGCCGGCGACCCGGCCCCCTTCGTCATGGAGCTGCCCGCCTACCACATCCCCTCCGCCGGCAACGTGCTGCGGGCCACCTGGGAGCGGGGCTGGTCCTTCATCAAGCGGGCCGGCACAGTGATCCTGGCCTCCTCCATCATCCTGTGGTTCCTCCAGGGCTTCGGCTGGGAGAACGGCGCCTTCGGCATGGTGGAGGACATGAACAACTCCGTGCTGGCCGCCATCGGCTCCGCCATCTCCTTCATCTTCGTGCCCCTGGGCTTCGGCACCTGGAAGCCCACCGTGGCCGTGTTCACCGGCCTCATCGCCAAGGAGAACGTGGTGGCAACCTTCGGCGTGCTCTACAACTACGTCGGGGAGCTCAGTGAGAACGGCGACGAGATCTGGGGCCTGGTGGCCGCGGACTTCACCGCTATCTCCGCCTACTCCTTCATGATCTTCAACCTGCTGTGCGCCCCCTGCTTCGCCGCCATGGGCGCCATCAAGCGGGAGATGAACAACTGGAAGTGGACCCTGGGCGCCATCGGCTACATGTGCGGCTTCGCCTACATCATCTCCCTGATCGTCTACCAGATCGGCGGCCTCATCACCGGTGAGGTGTCCTTCGGCGTGGGCACCGTGGTGGCCGTGGTGCTCATCGCGGGCCTGCTCTACATGCTGTTCCGCAAGAACAAGTACGACGAGAACACCCTGACCCTCTCCGTGGCCGCCGCCGCCAACAAGTAAACCCATCTGCGGGCGGGGCGTGCGCCCCGCCCGCCCCCACATTTGGAAAGGAGACCCCTATGAACCTTCCCACCATTCTTGCCGGCCTGCTGATCGCGGCGGTCTTTGCCGCCATCGTGGGCAAGGGCATCTGGAACCGCCGCCGCGGGAAGCACTCCTGCTCCTGCGGGGACAGCTGCGGAGGCTGCGCCTGTGCCGGCATGTGCCACCCCCAGCCGGCGAAGAAGTCCAAGCCCTCCGGGCAGACCTGAGGCGCGGAAAGGAGCTGGATGCTATGGAGCTGACCAACACCAACGTGCGCTACCTGCTCACCATCTACCACCTGTCCCAAGCCCGGCTGGAGGTGTCCTCCAAGGACATTGCGGAGACCCTGGCGGTGTCCCGGGCCTCGGTCACCAGCATGATGGCCATCCTCTGCGGCAAGTGCCTGGTGGCCAAGGAGCGGTACGGCAAGGTTCACCTGACCGACGACGGCTGCCGGTGGGCCAGGCTGCTGGCCGGGCAGACCGACAAGCTGGCCGAGACCCTGTGCAACCGGATGGACGTGTCCTATGAGGATGCGTGGAAGGCCGCCTGCGCGGCGGTGTCCGAGCTGCCCCGCCATATCTTTGAACCGATCTCTCTGACAGAACGAACACGAAAGGAAGTTGTCCCCTCATGAAATGGTATCAGAGTCCCAGATTCCTCTGCTTCGCCGGCGGCGTGGCCGCCGCCCTGGTGGGCGCCCAGGTAGCCAAATCCCCCAAAACCCGTCAGCTGTGCGTCAACGGCATCGCCAGGGGCATGCAGCTCCAGCAGGAGGCCAGGGCCGCCCTCCAGAACATGAAGGAGGACGCCCAGGATCTGTGCGCCGAGGCCAAGCAGAAGGCCGCCCGGGAGGGCGAGGCGTAATCCCATGAAGTATCGCATCGCGTATGACCAGCCGGGCCGCCTGCGGGTGCGCTTCGGCCCCGACGCGTTCACCCAGGAGCAGGGCTACGGCATCGCCGCCCTGCTTTTGGGCTGTCCGGGGATCACCGGGGCGGAGACCTGCCCCGTCAACGGCAGCGTGCTGGTGCTCTACCGGGGGGACGGCCGGGCCGCCGCCCTGGCGGTGCTGGACGGTCTGCGGCGGGACGCCCTCCCCGTGGGCGCCGCCCGGGACGCCGACCAGCTGCGGGAGGTGGACGACCACTTCTTCCGCCGCATCGCCGGCCTGACGGCCCGGCACTTTTTGAAGAAATGGTTCCTGCCCGCCCCCATCCGCTGCCTGGCCACCCTCTGGAGCGCGGCGGGCTACTGGCGGGAGGGCCTGAACAGCCTGCGGGAGGGCCGGCTGGATGTGGCCGTGCTGGACGCGGCCTCCATCGCCGGGGCCATCGCCCAGCGGGAGTGGGCCACCGCCGGCTCGGTCATGTTCCTGCTCAGGCTGTCCGGCCTGCTGGAGGACTACACCCGCAAGCGCACCCAGACCTCCCTGCGCCAGAGCCTGGCCATCCATGTGGACACGGTGTGGCGGGTGAACGGGGACGGCGCCGAGGAGTCGGTGCCCATGGGGGCGCTGTCCGCGGGGGAGCGCATCCGGGTGCGCGCCGGCTCCCTGATCCCGGTGGACGGCACGGTGACGGACGGCGACGCCATGGTCAACGAGGCGTCCATGACCGGCGAGTCCCTCCCCGTCCACAAGCGGGCGGGCTCCGCCGTCTACGCCGGCACCGTGCTGGAGGAGGGCAGCCTGGTCATCCGGATCACCGCCCTGGCCGGGGAGAGCCGCATCCAGCAGATCGTGGGCCTCATCGAAAACTCCGAGGCCCTGAAGGCCGGGGCCCAGAGCAAGGCCGAGCGTCTGGCCGACGCCATCGTGCCCTTCAGCTTTGCCGGGGCCCTGCTGGTGGGCCTGTTTACCCGCAGCCTCACCCGGGCCCTGTCGGTGCTGATGGTGGACTACTCCTGCGCCATCAAGCTGTCCACCCCCATCGCCATCATCTCCGCCATGCGGGAGGCCTCCGCCCACCGGATCATGGTCAAGGGCGGCAAGCATCTGGAGGCCTTTGCCGAGGCGGACACCATCGTCTTTGACAAGACGGGCACCCTCACCGCCGCCTGCCCCCAGGTGGAGGGGGTGATCGACTTCACCGGCCGGGGGGAGGACGAGCTGCTCCGCTGTGCCGCCTGCATGGAGGAGCACTTCCCCCACAGCATGGCCCGGGCGGTGACCCGGGCCGCCGAGGAGAAGGGCCTCAACCACGAGGAGCGCCACGCCGAGGTGGAGTACGTGGTGGCCCACGGCGTGGCCACCACCCTGGAGGGGGAGCGGGCCCTCATCGGCAGCCGCCACTTCATCTTTGAGGACGAGCACGTCACCTGCACCCCCGAGCAGGAGGCGCGCATCGCCGCCGGGGCCAACGGCCGGTCGGTGCTCTATCTGGCCATCGGCGGGAAGCTGGCCGGCGCGCTCTTCCTCAGCGACCCGCCCCGTCCGGAGGCCGCCCAGGCCATCGCCGCCCTGCGGGCGCTGGGCATCCGCCGGGTGGTCATGCTCACCGGCGACCAGGAGACCGCCGCCCGGGCCGTCTGCGAGAAGCTGGGCATCGACGAGTTCCGGGCCCAGGTGCTGCCGGCGGACAAGGCCGCCCTGGTGGAGGGCTACAAGGCCGGGGGCCACAGGCTCATCATGGTGGGGGACGGGGTCAACGACTCCCCCGCCCTGGCCGCCGCCGACGTGTCCGTGGCCATGAAGGATGCCTCCGACCTGGCCCGGGAGGTGGCGGACATCACCCTGCTGTCCTCCGACCTGCGGGAGCTGGCCGCCCTGCGCCGCCTGTCCCAGCGGATGCTCCGGCGCATCGGCCGCAACTACCGCGCCATCCTGTCCATCAACACCAGCCTGCTGGCCCTGGGGATCTGCGGCGTGCTGCCGCCCACCACCACGGCGCTGCTCCACAACGCCTCCACCATGGCCATCAGCGCCGCCAGCATGCGGCCCTGCCTGACAGGGCCGGAAAGGAGAGGCCATGAAGCACCATAAATTCTGGGCCTGGGCTTCCGTGTTCTGCATGCTCATGTGCATCTACACGGGCAAAAAGCATCGTTAAACAGCGCGTCCCCGCCGGGTTTCCGGCGGGGACGTTTTTTATCGGGGCTGATAGCGCACCTGCATGGCTGTGAGCTGGCGCAGGGTGTCGGCGCACAGCTGCCCGTAGTATTTCAGATAGGCCTTCTTGGCCTGCCGCTGGGCCTTCTGGTGCTCCTGAAAGGCGCTCCAGTAGGCGCAGGTCTTGTGGCAGCCCTCGTGGTACGAGGCACATTGGTTCTGGCAGGGAAGCATGGCCATTCTCCTTTCCGTGGAAGGCGGTATCCGGTTGTTGTGCTTCCAGTATAGACCCGGCGGCCCGGCGGCGCTATCACGGCCGTGTAAAGACCGGGTAAAGCTTCGTCTCCGGCCCCGGCGGGGAGAGGCAGAAAAAGATTAAGAAAATTTTCACAAATAGGGGGATCCTTTCTCTGGACATTTCGTCCAAAAAGAGGGATAATGGAACAAGACCTTAACAGGAGTTAAACAAGGTCTTAACAAAAACGAAACAGACGCAGAAGGAAATCTGAACAACGTCCCAACCATGCTTTGGAAGGAGAGAGTTGAACATGAAACGAACGCACAAGAGACTCACCCGCCTGCTGTCCGCAGGCATGAGCCTGGCCCTGCTCACCACCCTGCTGCCCGGTGCATTGGCGGCGAGCCGCTATACGATGGACGGGTATGAAGTTGATTCTAACCAAGACCTTGAAATCGATGCGGATGATTTCTATGATTTTTTCGACGATTATGCGGAAGATCCCTACGATGATGACATTTATGCCATCTATTTTGAAGAAGTCCCCTCTAAGAGCGAGGGCGACCTTTACTATTATGATGGCAACAAAGAGTACGATGTTGAGGTTGATGAAGAAATCAGATGGAAGAACTTTGATACCTTGCTGTTTGTGCCAGATGAAGACTGCGATGACACGGTTTCTATCAACTTTGAGTTAGAAACCTATGAAGAATATATACGCGGCACACTGGAAATCGAGGTATATGCTGACAGTTCTTCTTCCTCCGGCGATGTGACCTATGAGACGGATGTCAATGACGAGGTCTATCTGGATGTGGATGATTTTGACGACTATGTCTATGATTCCACCAGGAGCGGTGATGAGGTGGATTATATCTACTTCACCAGCCTGCCTTCCTCCAGCAAGGGCACGCTCTACTATGACGGCACCCGCAGCTCGGACGAGGTCGGCAAAAACGACGATTTCGATCATGACGAAATTGACGATCTGCTCTTCATCCCCGACGATGACTTTGAAGGCACCGTAACCATTCCTTTCAAGGGCGAGGCTGACAGCGGGGAAAGTATTTCCGGCGATCTTGTTATTGTTGTCGGCGACGGCAAGAGCTCCTCTGCGAAGGAGGGTGACGTCACCTATAACATCGACGTCAACGACGAGGTCTATCTGGATGTGGATGATTTTGACGACTATGTCTATGATTCCACCAGGAGCGGTGATGAGGTGGATTATATCTACTTCACCAGCCTGCCTTCCTCCAGCAAGGGCACGCTCTACTATGACGGCACCCGCAGCTCGGACGAGGTCGGCAAAAACGACGATTTCGATCATGACGAAATTGACGATCTGCTCTTCATCCCCGATGATGACTACGAGGGCTCTGTGACCATCCCCTTCAAGGGTGAGGCTGACAGCGGGGAGAGCATTTCCGGCGACCTGGTGATCAACGTGGGTATCGGCGGCGACGCCGAGGTGGTGGTGAAGCTCAACGCCTCCACCGGCAACCCCATCACCTTTGACGCCGACGACTTCAACGATGCCGTGATGGACGAGACCGGCTATAACCTGAACTATGTGGTGTTTGACTACGCCTCCGGCCGGGGCGGCTACCTGTACTTCGACTACGACGGCGCCAGCGAGGACGAAGTGGACGACGCCCGCTACTACCGCTCCTCCTCCCCCAGCCTGAATGACGTGACCTTCGTCCCCGGCTCCGCCGCCGGCTCCACCACCCGCATCCCCTTCAAGGCGTACACCACCAACAACAAGACCGTCAACGGCGAGGTGGAGATCACCTACGTGACCCTGAGCTCCCCCTCTGTGGTGAGCTACACCTCCAACGGTCTGGCTGTGACCTTCCGCTCCAGTGACTTCGCTGCCGCCTGCGCGGCCCGCGGCGGCTCGTCTCTGGTGTCTGTCACCTTCCCCAGCGCCAGTGTCACCGGCGGCCAGCTGTATTATGGCTTTGAGACCCCCACGAATTATCAGCGCGGCATCCTCTCTACCGTCTCCTACAGCTATGGCTCCAGCGGGCTCTATCGCCTGGATGAGGTGACCTTCCTGCCCAAGGCGGAGTACACCGGCAGCGTGGTGATCCCCTATGTGGGCACCGACGCCGACGGCATTACTTACAACGGCAACATCCAGATTACGGTCACCCCGCCCAGCAGCACCACCCGCTTCAACGACATGGGCAATTACAGCTGGGCCGTGCCCGGCGTGGAGTTCCTGGCCGCCTACGGCATCACCACCGGCACCGGCACCGGCACCACCTACTCCCCCGCGTCCCAGCTCACACGGGGCGACTACATCCTGATGCTGGTGCGCACCTTCAATCTGACCGCCAGCAGCACCGGCAACTTCAGCGACGTGAAGGCGGACGCCTACTATGCCGACGCCCTGGCCGTGGCCAAGGCCCTGGGCATTGCCACCGCCGACGCCAACGGCAATTTCCGCCCCACGGAGGGTGTCACCCGGCAGGACGCCATGGTGTTCCTCTACCGGGCCATGCAGAAGGCCAACCGCACCGTACCCAACGCCTATGACAGCTACCTGACCCGCTTCCCCGACGGGGCCAGCGTGGCCACCGACGCCCGTCCCGCCATGGCCGCCATGGCCCAGGCCGGCGTCATCAAGGGCGACCAGGCTGGCCGCCTCAACCCCACCGGAACCCTGACCCGTGCCGAGATGGCCACCATCCTCCACCGGGCTTTGACCCTGTAACTACGTTTCAAGCAAGAGGCCGGCAGCATAGCTGCCGGCCTCTTGCCTGAGGGGGTCGATTTGATTCCGCCGCCTGCCTGCGCCCGCAGGCGCGTTTCGAGGCCAACCCCCGCTTGCGGCGGCTCTTAGGCCGAGATGGGCGGCGGAACTCTGCGAGGCTCTCCTTCGCGGAGGTTTTTGGGCAGACTAAGAGGCCGACAGCTGTGCTGTCGGCCTCTTGTTTGATTAGTCCACCAGCTTGTCCAGCTCCTTGATGTGCTCGGTCTCGCTGGAGGTTTTATGCTTGGCCTGCTTGGCGTAGATGCCCACCATGGCCTGGGACTTCTTGATGGGCTGCATGGTGCCGGCGCCGGCCACGCAGCCGCCGGGGCACGCCATGCCCTCCAGCAGGTAGCCGGGGTACTTGCCCTTCACCGCGTCGGAGATCATCTGGCGGCACTCCCGCAGGCCCTCGGCCTTGGCCACCTTGACCTCCCGGTCGGGATAGCGCTGCTGGATCACGTCCACCACCGCCTTGGCCACGCCACCGGACACGGCGAAGTTGCGCCCGTCGGTGGAGGCGTCGTTGACGCCGTCGGGATCCTCCGGCAGGGACTCCAGCTCGATGTGCTTGGCGTCGAAGATGCCCGCCATCTCCTCAAAGGTGAGGACGAAGTCCACCTCACTGCGCACGCTCTTGCGCATGGCCTCCAGCTTCTTGGCGGCGCAGGGGCCGATGAACACGATCTTGCCGTTAGGGTGGTCGTGCTTGATGAGCCGGGCGGTGAGGGTCATGGGGGTGAGGGCCATGGAGATGCAGTTGGCGTGGTCGGGGAAGGTCTTCTTGGCCATGACCGACCAGGCCGGGCAGCAGGAGGTGCCCATGAAGGGGATCTCCTCCGGCACCTCCCGGACGAAGTCCTCCGCCTCCTGGGTGGCGCACAGGTCGGCGCCGATGGCCACCTCAAAGATATCGGCGAAGCCCAGGGCCTTCATGGCGGCGCGGAGCTTGCCGGGGGTGACCTTGGGGCCGAACTGGCCCACGAAGGCGGGAGCCACGGCGGCGTACACCCGCTCGCCGGACTGGATGGCCCGGATGACCTGGAAGATCTGGGACTTGTCGGCGATGGCGCCGAAGGGGCAGTTCACCAGGCACATGCCGCAGGAGACGCACTTCTCCGGGTCGATATCCGCCTTGCCGTTGGCGTCGGTGCCGATGGCGTCCACGCCGCAGGCCACGGCGCAGGGCCGCTCCTGGATGATGATGGCCTTGTAGGAGCACACGTCGGCGCACCGGCCGCACTGGATGCACTTGTCCTGGTCGATGTGGGAGCGGCCGTTGTACCGATCCAGCTTGATGGCGTCCTTGGGGCACACCTCCTCGCAGGGGTGGGCCAGGCAGCCCTGGCAGCCCTCGGTGACCAGCACCTTCTTCTCCGCGCAGCCGTTGCAGGCGAACTTGATCACGTTGATCAGCGGCGGGGTGTAGTAGGTCTCCGGCCGGTCGGCGGCCTCAATATTGTCGGAGAGGGGGGCGTGCTCCGCCGCGCTGCGGCAGGGCAGGCCCATGGCCAGGCGCAGCCGCTCGCCCACGATGGCCCGCTCCAAAAACACGTCGTTGCGGAAGTTGCCCACCTCGCCGGGAATGATCTTGTAGGGGAGCGCCTCGATGCGCTTGTCCACCGGCCACTCGGTGTGGTAGGCCATGCGGGCCACCTCGCGGAAGACCCGGTGGCGAATCTCCTGAATACGGGTTTCTACGCCTCTCACTGTCGTTCTCCTCCCTAGTAAGGCTCTGGTTTGTCCATATTGTTAAGCATCCACATCATAACCGTTTGGTAACTAACCTGTCAATGCCCATTATTCCTTGTCTTATGGGAAAAAGCAAGGGTTTTTCTGAAAACCGCAAAGTTTATACCAAATCGTTTTTCCCATGTGATATAATGTGGGCAATCATTCCACCCGGAGGTGCCTCCCAATGAACCCGGAACTGCTGCGCCGGCTGCCCAAAATGGATCTGCTTCTCGCCCGCCCCGCCCTGGCGGAGCACCCCCTGCCCTACCCCGTCAAGCGGCAGGCCGCCCGGCAGGTGCTGGACGACTGCCGCCGGGCCCTGCTGGAGGGGGCCCTTGCCTCCGTCCCCGGCCCGGAGGAGCTGGAGGGCGCCGTCCTCCGCCTGGCGGAGCGGCTGTCCCGCCCCGCCCTGGGGCGGGTGATCAACGCCACCGGCATCGTGCTCCACACCAACCTGGGCCGCGCCCCCCTGAGCCGGAGGGCGGCGGAGGCGGTGGGCCAGGCCGCCCGGGGGTATTCTAACCTGGAATACGACCTGCCAAACCGCCGCCGTGGCCGCCGGGGGGAGGCGGCGGAGGGGCTGCTGTGTTCCCTCACCGGGGCGGAGGGGGCACTGGCGGTCAACAACAACGCCGCCGCCGTGTTCCTCCTGCTCTCCGCCCTGGCGGCGGGGCAGGGGGTGGCCATCTCCCGGGGGGAGCTGGTAGAGATCGGCGGCGGCTTCCGGGTGCCCGACATCCTGGCGCGCAGCGGCGCCCGGCTGGTGGAGGTGGGCACCACCAACAAGACCCGCCCCGCCGACTACGCCGCCGCCCTGGA
>NZ_JAHZDL010000050.1:1898-18407 GCF_019422385.1 Flavonifractor sp. | reverse complement strand
CCCTGTACGCGATCAGACGATCATCGGCCGCTCTGGTCGAAGGCACTTCTTTCCCAGCATATCATATCCGCGCAGGATCTCTCTGGCGATGGGAGCCAGCGCGGAGAGATCGGTAAAGTCGATCTGTTTCCCGTAAGTCTCCAGCAGCGCCTGGTCCTCACTGGACCTCTGTCGCGCCGGTTTCCTCCGCAGGGAGAAACACATGGCGGCCATCATGGCCCGGTGGCGTGGGGACAGAACGGCATAGTCAATGCCGCCCCGGAGGTGGAAGAGAACGGCCCGCTCCAAGAATTCCGGGGGCAGCTGCTTTTGAAGTGCCGCGCGAATATGCGCCCGGTTCTGCGGCTCCGCAGGGTCGGCCAAACCTACAGTGGCCACGATCAGCCGCTGGCCCTCCCGGAAGGAAAGACCTTTCATTGTCTGTTTGAGCCCCAGCACCCCGCCGGCATAGAGCGCCCCAAGATAGACGAGGATACTCCCCTCAGCCAGCCTGTGGAACTCCCCACAGGGGATGGCGGACAGGTCGGTGAGCCGGGAGAGCTCCTCCGCGTACCGGCGGGTCGTGCCGTATTTGCTGCCATAGACGATGAGCCCATCCATCTGTGAAAATGCCTCCCTTTGCACAGCGCAACTATCCAGCCCTGCGGTAAAATTTACGTTTACGACAGCGCGGCGATGATCTTCTCCATGGCGGCGTAACTGGGCATGGCGGCCACCTGGGTGATCTCCGCGGCCAGGTGGGGGACGCCGAAGTGGTCTTCGTCGGCGTCCGTGCCGGATACCTCGGTGCGGAAGCCGTGATTTTCCCAGGCAAGGCGCTGGACCTCCTCATCCAGCAGGGCGTCGATGCCCGCCTCTCCTGCCTCATCCAGAGCGATGAAGATATGGGAGGACCAGACGGTGGGGGTGGGGTAGATCAGCACGATGTCATCCTTCAGCTGCGCCCAGTCCTCCGGGTTTTCTACCGCGAACTCCAGCAGCTGGTTTTCATAGCCAGCCATCATAGGCTTGGCCCCCATGCCGGTTTTGAGGAACTGGTCGAACAGGTCGGAGGAGGAGGATTCCATGTAGCCCAGCTTCTCAAAGAGGTCCCGCAGCCGGGGGAGGATGTTCTCCACGCTGTCCTCGTCGGCTACGCCGCCGCACAGCACATTAGCCAGCAGCCCGGCGAACATGTTCCCCGAGTTGGAGCGCACCGGGTCGGTGGTGTTCACCGCCACCTGACCGTAGAGCTCCTCCAGGCCCAGCTGGGCCCAGGTGGTGCCCGCCTCCATGGCCTCCACCAGGGCCTCCATGTCCATGTAGTACACCCCGTCCTCCTCCGTCACCATGCCGGCGCCCAGGAAGGCCTCCAGGATAGGACGGTGGGTGTAGAGCACGATGGGGGTGTTGAACACGATCTGGCTCCTGTCCGGCGCACCGTAAAGCTGCTGGTAGTATTCCAGGGCGGTCTGGCTGGAGGGAAAGAGAAAATCCCGGCCCTCGTGGTCCGCAGTGACCATATCCAGGGAACCGGCCTTGGCATAGTCCAGGATGAGCTTGTAGTCCCGCTCCAGCACCCGCTGCACCTCGGGGTCGTCCAGCAGACCGATTTTCTCGCCGCCCACGTAGCCCCGCAGCTCCACGGGCCGCTGCCCGCCGCCCAGCAGCAGGTAGATCCCTCCCGCCGCGATGACGGCCGCCAGAATGGCCAGGCCGATCAGGATCGTTTTTCGCCGCATGAAAATCCCTCCGTATCCAGCAGGCGCTCCAGCACCTGCATATCCGCCTCCGCGTCGAAGCGCTCGGCGGCCATGAGCTGGCTGAGCTGCTCCTCAAAGCCGGCGCGCAGCTTGGGCAGGACGGCGCGCACCTTGGCCTGGAAGCCCAGGACCTCCTCCGTGCGCAGGCCCGCCTCCTGAAACTTTACGTACTGAATGAGTATCCGCCCCACCGTGTCCAGGTAGTAGGTGAGGAACCGCCGGGCCGCGGGGATCTTGTCCGGCTGCTCCCTGAGGTAGCGGTAGATGTGCTCCCCCGTGCCGGCCAGCTCCACGGCGGCGCGCTGGGTCTCCGCGTCGGTGATCTGCCCCGCCGCCAGGGCCACCTGGGCCAGGTCCCGCCCGGCCTCCTCCATCCAGGCGGCCAGCTGCTCCCCGTCCGGCCGGGCGGCGTAGAACATGGTCCCAGGCTCCGGCCTGGGGGTGAGCAGGAGGAAGAGCCCCACATACACCCCCACGGCCAGCACGGCGCTGAGCACAAAGTTCCACCGCAGCAGCAGGGCCAGCACCAGGAACACCGCCCCGGCGGAGAGCAGGGAGACCGTCAGCTGCCTTTTCTGTCCCTTTTTCATCAGTTGTACCCCTTCACGCTGCGGAAGGCCCCGATCAGGTCCTCCCGGCCGTCGAAGACCCGGGCGTGTGTCAGCTCCGCCAGCTCCTCCAGCTGGGTGGGATCGGCGGAGCCGAACATGATGGAGAACACCGGCACATCCGCCCCGAAGGCCTCGTAGCCATCCCGGAAGTCGGAAAAACTCCCGTCAGACACTCCGTCCGTCAGCAGGATGATGGCGGGGGTGTACTGGCTCAGGTCGTAATGTTCCAGCTGCCGCAGGCCCTCCATGGCGGCATAATAGATGTCCGTGCCGCCGGTGGCCTCCTCCGCCTCCACCCGGGTATAGAGGGCTTCCAGTTCCGCGCCGTTTCCGGCCGCGGCGTACACGTCCCTGGGATAGCCCTCAAAGGGGATGATGAGGTTGATCTCGCGCTCCGAGGCCTGGAGCAGATTCCGGGCCGCGTTCTCCTGGACCAGGATCTGGCTCATGGCCTCCACCATCTGCGCCCGGCCCTCGCCGGACATGCTGCCCGAGTAGTCCAGGCAGTACACCGTCAGGGAGGGCTTGCGGAATTGGGTCTGGTAGAGGTCAAGGCACTCAAAGAGCACGTCGGCGGCGGGCATCCGAAAGGGAGAGAGCACCCGGTCCGGCTGGACGCCCCAGTCGGCGCGGAACACATCCCGGTTCTCCGCCGACACCCCCTCGTAGCCGGTGCGCCGGCCGGTGCGCTGGATCTCATTCTGTACCTCGTCGGACAGGAGGTACTCCTGGAGCTTCAGGAAGGCCTCCTCCTTCCGGTCGTCCCCGCTGTCCACATAGCCCAGGGGGGAGTCGGCGATGGAGAGTCCGTCATAGGGGTAGACGGCGTACAGCGTCTCCTCCCCCCGCGCCTCCAGTTCCTGGTTGGCGCTGATGACGAGGCACTCATAGTTCACCATGGCGTCGTAGCCACCGGTGAGGAACAGGTCCTTCAGCCAGTCAGAGCTTCCGGAGGATCGATCCACGCCGGAGAGCAGCTGGGTGATCTGCTCCGCCAGGCCCGGGGTCTGGAGGTTCTCCGACGTGATCACATCCGGATTGCCCAGCAGGGCGTAGAGGAAGCCGATGTAGGCACTGCACCCGGAGTTGGACTGGGTGGCGGAGGTCATGCAGAACTCCAGCTCCCCCGCCTGGATGGCGGAGAGCAGGTCGCCCACCGACACCTCCCGGCCCACAAAGCCCAGCTCCTCCGCCAGGCTCTGTCGGATGCCGAAGACCACCGGGGTGATGGAGATGGACTGGGCGTGCTTCACCCGGTACTGGGTGTCCCCGGCGGTGAGCCACAGGCTGCTGGCCGGCCACACCGCGTCGTAGTCGATGGTCTCCCCCTGGAGGGCGCGCATGATGTCCAGGGAGCCCTGGTAGTCCATCTCGATGTTCACGCCCCGCTCCCTGGCGAAGTCATCCAGGATACCCTCCAGCTCCTGGTTCTCCGAGCCGGAGAGAATGCGCAGCGTCACGTCCCCGCCGTAGTCAAAGGCGTGTTCCCCGCTGGCGGGATCGCTGGCGGAGGCGGTGCTGTCAGACGATGCCGGGCCACAGGCTGTCAAAAGCAATGCCAATGCCAGGATACATACAGATAAAACCGCGCGTTTCATAGCAGCAGATCCTTCCTTTTCAGATGTGGTGCGCAGGCAGCGCAAGCCCATGCGCGGAATATATAAAATAATCCTAATCTACCATATCACAGCCGGCTTGCGCCCACTACCGCAGCGCAGTAAAATGCGTGTAAAATTTGTGCATCATCCTGGAAAATGAACGCATCCCCCATGTGCGGGCATGGGGGATGCGTTCATCCGTCTGGAAAATAGTCCTTTTTCATCCGGTGCAGCGACTGGAGACGCTGCGTACCTTCGTCTCCCAACCGTTCCGCCACAGCGACTGCCAGAGCATCCAGCAGGGCGGCGGGAGCTGCCATAGAGTGATACTCCTTCTCTGTCCCCCGGTAGGCAAAGAGGCTGATGTCCGCCCGCTCCTCCGCGGGCAGGCAGGTGCGGCCCACAAAGGCCAAGGTCCGATAGCCGGCGGACCGGCTGTGCTCCAGGAGGATGCGGCCCTCCCGGGAGAGCTTGGAGAAGCTGAACAGCACCACCAGATCGTTCTCCGCCGCTTGCGCGAGCCCTTCCAGCAGTTCAGAACCGCCGGAGGGAAGGAGAGACACCTGTAAGCCCAGCCGCCGCAGGCGGAAATGGAGCAGCTGTGCCATGGAAGCGGAGGCGTTTTTTCCGTGAAGAAACACCCGCCGGGCAGAACAGAGAGCCTCCACCGCCCGGTCAAATTCCCCGGTGGAGAGCTGTTGTATGGTCTTCTCCAAGTATGCCCGCTGCCGCTCCAGCCAGGCTTGGGGGGAGAAATGATCCCCCTGACTGAGCGTGGCCGTCAGCTTTACCGCCGGGCCGGGAGACTGCTCCAGCACTAGAGATTTCAGCGCCTTGAAGTCCCGGCAACCCACATGGCGGGCGAAGCGGGAGACCGTGGCGTCGGAGAGCTCCAGCCGCTGGGCCAGTTGGCCGATGGAAGAAAACAGGAAAGCATCCGTGTTGGTGTTGATATAGTCCAGGATCTTCTGCTCCGCCCGGGTCAGTTCCCCGGCCGGGGTGGGAAGGTGCAGGTCCATGACAACCCCCTCATTCTTTCAAAATTGCTTGCAGCGCGCTGTGGAGCCGCCCGTTAGAGGCCAGCAGAGGCCCGCCCTCCCGGAGGGATAGGGGGCTGCCGTCGGGGGCGGTGACTTTTCCTCCAGCCTCCGCCGCGATGCGCATTCCGGCGGCGTAGTCCCAGGGCTGGAGAGACAGCTCCACATAGCCGTCCAGCCGTCCGCAGGCCACCCAGCACAGGTCCAGGCTGGCGCAGCCGGTGCGGCGCACGTCCTGACACCGGTCATACAGCGCCCGCATCTGCCGGAAAGCCGCATCCGCCAGCTCCCGGCGGCCTGGGACGGTGCCCGTGGACAGGAGGCTGTCCTCCAGCCGGGAGACATCGCTGACGTGGATCGGGACTCCGTTTCGGAGCGCTCCGCCGCCCCGGCGGGCGGTGAAGCACTCCTCCGTATAAGGATTGTATACCACACCAAAGACAGCTTGTCCACCCTCCGCCAGAGCCAAGGAGATGGCGCTGTGCCGGAAGCTGTGGATCAGGTTGGTGGTGCCGTCCACCGGATCCAGGATCCAGCAGGGGCGGCTCCAGTCCAGCCCCGTATTGTCCTGCTCCTCTCCCATAAACTGGACATCCGGGGCCAGGGCGGCCAGACGCTTCCGCAGAAACGCCTGTACCGCCACGTCCACATTGGTCACATAGTCCGTTTCGCCCTTGGAGCGGATGCTCTGAACGGCGGCGGGATCGGTCAGCAGTTCCCCCGCCTCCAATACCGTCTGGACGGCCCCCTCCGCCAGGGAATCCGTCAGGGCGGTCATGCGGTGGCCTCCCGGGTCAGAATGGCCACGTAGTCGCCTCCCAGGGCGTGGATCTCCTTCAGAGACCGTTTCAGCAGGCAGGCGGTGCGCACCTGGAAGGCGGCAGTGTCGGAGAGATCAATGGCGTAGCGGCCGGCTGTCATCTCCCCATAGAGGGCGGAGACGGTATCCACCTCCCGTTCAAAGACCGTGGTGACGCAGCCGTACTGCACCGCCTGATGGGTGTCGCTGCCGGACACCACAGGGATCTCCAGCTCTTTCCCCAGAGCGTAGGTGAGCCGCTCCGTCCGATCCCGGTCCAGCGCCAGGTCCTTGCCGTTGAGATCCAGGAACCTCAGCCGCCGAAGCTGCTCCTGAGGCAGCTCGGGCACATGGCCGCCGGCGCGGAAGGGGTGGCCGCAGCCCACCACCACTGGGTACTTCTCAAACAAATCCATGAGCCGGGAGAAGGGCAGAAAGTCCCTCTTCTCCTTGTGGGGCTCCAGCCGCCGGTTCAGCTCCAAAATGGCCTCCAGGGGCCCGATGGACAGGATATGACCGCCCTCCGCCACATCCGTCTCCATGCCGGGGAAAATTTTCAGGCCGTTCTCCAGCTCCAGGGTGTCCCCGGTTCTCCGGCTCACGGAGGCGATGTAGCCGTACACATCGGCAAACTGGAGGGTGTTGAAGTGCTCCGTCAGGCACAGGGCGTCCAGGCCGGCCCGTCGGGCCTCGCCGAAGAGCCAGTCTGTGTAGGCGGTGGAAAATGGGAGCTTTTTGGCCAGCTTCCCATGGGTGTGAAAATCCAGACGCAAGAGAAAAAACCTTCTTTCTTACTTACAGCAGTGTGGAGATCAGGACGGCCACCGCCACCACCAGAAAGGAGATGGCCAGAAACAGTCCATCGTTATAGGTGACCTTCAGGGCGGCCAGCTTGATCTTCTTCACGGACTTGTTCACCGCCGCATACCGGTAGCCCCGCAGCTCCAGGGCCTCCACCGTGGTGCGGGAACGCTTGGCGGTATTGAGCATCAGAGGGTAGAAGGACTGCATGATGATCTTCACCTGATAGACCAGGTACTTCACCTTGCCCCCGAAGGTCTCGTGGGCGGGGGGATTGCCCCGCAGCCGGTAGGAGAGCAGCACGTTCTGGAATTCCTCCATCAGCATGGGCAGCATCCGGTAGGCGTAGGAAATGGAAAAGCTCAGCCGCTCCGGGCAGCCGTACCACATGAGACCGTTGGACAGCTTGTCCGGGTCCAGCCCGGAGAACACGGTCACCGAGGCCAGGGAGATGGTGGCCACCTTCAACGTGAGGATGAGCAGCGGGGCAATGGCGGAGGCGTCGCCTCCAAAGAGCAGGGTCACCACAAAGAGATACCCTGTCTGGGAGAACACCCCCAGGGCGAAGAGGAACAGCACCAGCCCCGCCACTCTCGCCAGGAGGGTGGTGGCCATCACCAGCAGGAAGCACCCCAGCAGGAAGGGAATGTCGCTGACAAACCAGGGCACCAGGCCGAAGAACAGGTACCAGGCCAGCAGGACCCGGGGGTCCAGCGCGGCGATGACGGTGTCGTCATTGCCATAGGCGTTCTTCAACACCTGATTGCGGAGAAAGTCCATGGAGAGCTTGTCCAGAATGCTCTCCGAGAGTTTCGCGGTCAATTTTTCCACAGCGGTCACACCTCCTGAAAGGATGACAGGAACTCGTCAATGGTATAGCACATGGAACGGCTGTCTAAAGCCTGTGCCATGGAGAAGATCTCCGGCGGGCGGATACCCACCCGCTCCGCCACATCAGTCCGGGCAAAGATCTCGTCCCGGGCGCCGTCGGCCACCACCTGGCCGTTACACAGCACAATGATTCGCTCCGCCCACTGGCACACCAGCTGCATATCGTGGGTTGCGATGACGGCGGTCTGAATGATGTCCTTCATATCGGACAGGACCGCCATGATTTCCCGCCGGGTGGCGATGTCCAGGTTGGCGGTGGGCTCGTCCAGCAGCAGGATGCCGGGATTCAAGGCGATGCCGATGGCCAAACTGGCCCGGCGCATCTGCCCGCCGGACATGAGGCGGCCGTCCCGGTCCCGCAGCTCCGCCAACCGGAACCGCTCCAGCAGCTCCGCGGTGCGCTTCTCCCACTCCGGGACGTTCCGCACCTCCATGGCGTAGGCGATGTCGGCGCGGATGGAGTCCTTGATGAACATCTCCTCCGGGTTCTGATACACCAGGGAGATCTGCCGGGACAGATCCTCGGCCTTTTTGTCCCCAATCGCTTCACCGAACAGGGACACTGTGCCGGAATTGGGCTTCAGCAGGCCCACCATCAGCTTCATCAGGGTGGACTTGCCCGCCCCGTTGGAGCCGATGAGAGCCACCTTTTCCCCTTTGTGGATTTCCAGGTCCAAGCCGTCGAACACGGTGCGGGGCTCTCCCTTCACCGAGCGGTAGGAGAGGGACACATTCTGAAAGGAAACCGCCGCATCTCCGGAGGCCTCCGGCGTCTGCCGGGGCGCGCCCGGCACATACCGCAGCTGGGAGAAGGCGGTCTTTCCTCCCTCCACGGTGGTGGGCAGGGGGATGTCCGCCGGAAGACGGCCTGCCCTCCGCAGCCGGTGGGCCGCTTGGGTCACCTGGGGCGGGAAGATGTTGCATTCCTCCAGCTCCTCCACCCGCTGGAGGGCCTCCTCCGTGGGCAGCATCCACCGCACCTGTCCGTCCTTCATCAGCATCACGTGCTTGCAGAAGTCGGCGATGTACTCGGTATGGTGTTCAATGACGAGGATGGTCTTGCCGTGGTTCTCATTCAAGTCCCGGAGGACCTCATAGATCCGGTCGGCGTGCATGGGGTCCAACTGGGCGATGGGCTCGTCCAGGATCAGAATGTCCGGCTGGAGGGACACCGCGCCGGCCAGGGCCAGCAGGTGGGTCTGGCCGCCGGAGAGCTGCCAGACATATTCCTCCTCCCTGCCCTCCAGACCGCACTGCCGCAAAGCAGTCCTGCCCCGCTCCAGGTAGTCGGGGAAGGCGTAGTTCAGGCAGGCATAGGAGGCGTCGTCCAGCACGGTGGGCCGGACGATCTGGTTTTCAAAGTCCTGATATACATAGCCCACCTTCTGGGCCAGGACGCCCACGTCGCTCTCCCGGGTGTCAAGCCTCTCCACCCGCACGCTTCCCTCCATGGTCCCCGTGATAAAGTGGGGGATCAGGCCGTTGAGGACCTTACACAAAGTGGACTTCCCGCAGCCGTTGTTGCCAACGACCGCCAGGAAGTCCCCTTTCTCGATCTGAAGGGAGATCTCTTTCAGGGTGGGCTGAGGGGCGCCTGGGTAGGTATAGGTCAGGCCGTCGATCTCAACCGCGTTCATCTCAGTTCACCGCAGCCTTTTTTCCCGCGTTCTTTTTGATGACCAGCAGGGCGATGATGGCCACCGCGGCGGCAACGACCATGCCTACCGCCAGGGCGGTGCCGCTCTCGGCCCACTCGGCCTCCCAGTCAATAAGGGACATACCGGCAGTGGCGGCCAGCTCAGCCACGATGGCGCACACAAAGCCGACGGCGCATACGATCAACGCCTTGGGGCTGATGCCGCTGACGGCGCTGTCCGGGGTGCGGGGAGCCATGCCCAGCAGGGGCTCGATCTTGCCGTACAGCTTGGGCACCAGGTACAGGGTGGGCAGCAGGCAGAACAGGATGCCGGAGAACAGCAGGTCATTGAGGAAGGCAAAGCCCTCGGTGGCAAACACGCTCTCAGGCAGGCCGGCCACGGCCTCGAAGTCCTCTACCGCCAGCTGGACCTTCAGGATGTCCACCACAGTGCCCATCAGCAGCTGGGCGGCGGTTCCGCTGATGGCGGCCACGCCCACCATGACGCGGTTCTTCGGGTCCTTCACCAGCCGCCCGGCGATGTATACGCCGATGGTGACGGTGAGGAACTTCTCCAGCTCGCCCAGGCCGCCGAACTGGCCCAGCATGATCTCGCTGAACACCAGCTCGCCGGTGGCGGCGCCCAGGGCGGCGGACAGGGGGTCGAACAGCATGGCCAGGGTCAGGGGGATGAACAGGAAGTACTCCACGGAGAACTCCACAACCCCCACCTGGAACTTGGGGATCAGCTCCGTGAACAGGGTGGCCAGCCCATACAGGGACATGGACAGGACAAAGATCATCAGCTTCTGGGACTGTGTGGCAGTCTGCTTCTGTGCGATACTCATAGCATATTTTCCTCCCTATGATGGTGTGTTTCTCGCTCACACAGGCACAGTGTACCACCGAGATGTAAATTCTTCTTCCAAAGTCCTGTAAAATGTAAATAAAATTTCTTATCTGCCGTGCTATGTAAGTTCTGCCCTCATTTACATCCGTACCGCCGCGTCCAGGGCCAAAGGGGAACGCTCGCACTCATCAGGGAGCATGGTCAGCTGGACGCACAGGGGGCTACCCTTCATGCGGGCGCTGGCATAGGTCAATCCGTTGCTCCGGGTGTCCAGCAGGGGGTGGTCGATCTGGGCCGGGTCCCCCAGCAGCACTACCTTGGTGCCCTTTCCCACCCGGGTGACGATGCCCTTGACCTGCCGGGGGGTGAGGTTCTGGGCCTCGTCGATGATGAGCCAGGTGTCGGTGATGGAGCGGCCCCGCATGAAGTTCATGGCCTCGGCAGCGATGACGCCGGTGTCAAAGAGGTAGTCGATGCGCCCCCGCAGCTCCTCTTCGCTGCGCCGCTCCTTTTTCTTCCCCTCCAGGTCCAGCAAGATCTCCAGGTTGTCCACAATGGGCCGCATGAGGGGAGAGATCTTGTCCTGTTCACTGCCCGGGAGGAAGCCGATGTCCGCGTCAAACTGGGCATTGGGGCGGCACACCAGAATCTTCCGATAGGGCCGTTCCTCCGCCTCCAGCACCTGCTCCAGCCCTGCAGCCAGGGCGTAAAAGGTCTTGGCGGTGCCCGCCGGCCCTTGGATGATGGCCAGGGGCGCCTCCGCCACCGGCAGCAGCAGGGCCTCCTGCAGGAACTGCTGCCCCACGCTCCGGGGTTTGACGCCGAATGGGCGGACGCCGCCAAAGCGCAGGGCGGTGACCTTCCCCTCCCGGAAACGGCCCAGCATGGTCTTTTTCGGCTCGGTATCCGAGTGCAGAAGGACAAACTGGTTCTCGGTCAAGGAAACCGGCTTCCGCTCCCCCGCGCCGTCCACGGTATAGAGTTCTTCCGCCGGAGCTCCCTTTTTCTTGAACGCTGTGAGCAGGCTGTCCGAGATGTAGACCTCCGTCCGGCCGGTGTAGGGCTGGGCTCCATCCGGCAGCCGGTCGGTGGTGAAGTCCTCCGCCGGCACCTCCATCATCTGGGCCCGGATGCGGGCGACCATGTCCCGGCTCACCAGCGTCACCGGCGTTCCCTCGTCCATGAGGCCCCGACACACCTTCAGCACCCTTCCCGCCCGGCTGCCGGGTTCTATCCCTTGGGGAAGGGCCGCGTCCACATGGTTGACCTCCAGGCGCACGGTGCCTCCACTGGGCAGGGTCACGCCTTTTACCAGGTCTCCCTGGAGCCGTAATCTCTCCAGGAAGCGGAGCACATGTCGGGCGTTGTTTCCCGCTTCACCGTCAGCCCCCTTCCGATCATCCAACTCCTCCAGCACCGCCAGTGGCAGCACGATGTGGTTGTCCTCGAAGGACTCCAGAGCGTAGGGGGCCTGGAGGAGGACATTGGCGTCCAGCACATAGGTCTTCTGCATACGTTGCGCCTGCCTTTCTTCTTTGCTGTCTTATGACCATTGGGCGCGGCATCCACAAAAACAGCGCCGGTCCGCCCTGTAAGGGCGCAAACCGGCGCTGATAACACGCTGTCGATTTGATTGGGCTGTCTGAAACCTTGCTCCATACTGCCGCTCCCAACCGATGCCTACCGCATCTGTGTTCAGTATAGCAGACGCCTTTCCCAGCGTGCGACGGTATTTCAGTAAAGAAACCGTCAAATCCATGTGAAGCGCGTTTGCTATGAACCCGGTTTCGTTCCAGACCTCCTCTGCCTACAAGAAATTTACACATTCCCTCTTTCGGATTTTACAGTCGTGGGATTATACTAAATTAAATAGGGAGAACGTACCGCTCCCTTTCCAAAACAAAATCGCAGGAGAAAACAGCATGAGAAAAGCAAGACGGCCGGCAGCCATTGCCATGGCCCTCGCCCTGGCGCTTCAGCTGGGCACTGTGGTGCCAGCGGCGGCAGCGGGCATCAACTCGACCGCTGGGTATGAAAACGGCAATTCCCCCCTGAATCTGAACCTGATTGCCCGGTACGCCTCCGGCCAGTACAACGTGGACGGCGGCGTCATGGAGATTGCGGCCTACAGCCAGAGCAACGGCTACGCCTACGCCATCAACGGCCAGAGCGGCCTGCTGGCGGCAATCCCCCTGGGGGATCTCACCGCCGGGATCTCCGTCGCCCGGCTCAGCGGCACGGACATCGACGTGAAGGCCCTGGTGGAGGCGGCGGACAGCTCATTCCGCTATGGGGACATGACCTCCGTGGCCATCTCTCCGGACAACACCATCCTGGCCGCCGCCCTCCAGGCGGAGGGGTACAACGACGCCGGCCGGGTGGCCCTGTTCACCTGTAATGCCGACGGCACCCTCACCCTGAAAGGGCTGGTGGAGACCGGCGTGCAGCCGGACATGGTGACCTTTGCCGACAACGACACCGTCCTCACCGCCGACGAGGGAGAGCCCCGGGAGGGGTACGGCGACGGGATCGCCGACCCCAGAGGCTCGGTCACCGTGGTGGACGTGTCTGCTCTCACCAGTGAGGTGGTGGGCTTTGACGCCTTTGACGGCCGGCGGGACGAGCTGGCGGCCTCCGGCGTGGTGTTGAAGAAGGGCGTGAACCCCTCCACCGACCTGGAGCCAGAGTACATCGCCGTCTCTGGCGGCAAGGCCTATATCACCCTGCAGGAGAACAATGCCATCGCCGTGCTGGATCTGGCCTCCCGTACCTTTGACGGGATCTACTCCGCAGGTTTTGAGGACTACAGCGTCACCCCCATTGATATCGACAAGAAGGATGACGCCTATGCGTCCAGGACCTACGGCAGCCTCATGGGCATCCGGATGCCCGACGGCATCGCCGCCTTCCAGGTGGACGGCAAAACCTATCTGGTCACCGCCAACGAGGGCGACGCCCGGGAGTGGGGCAACGAGGATCTGGGCACCTTCTACCTCAGCGAGGACGAGCAGGACTTCGGCGAGGAGGGCGTGACCTCCCCCACTGGAGCCATCACCGGGGAGAACTCCGGCCTGGAGGGCAAGGTGGTCTTCTTCAAGGTGGAGGACTTTGACGGCTTGGACAGCGGCAAGGACTACCTCTTCGGCGGGCGCACCTTTACCATTTATGAGGCCGGGGAGAACGGCGTCACCGAGGTGTTCACCAGCGGCAACGACTTTGAGACCCTCACCGCCCGGTACCTGACCGATTACTACAACTGCTCCAACGACAACACCGTGGTGGATGACCGCTCCGGCAAGAAGGGACCGGAGGCGGAGAGCGTCACGGTTGGTACGGTGGACGGCCGCACCTATGCCTTCGTGGCTCTGGAGCGCACCGGCGGCGTCATGGTCTATGACGTGACCGAGCCCGCCTCCGCTCAGTATGTCAACTACATCAACACCCGGGACTTTGCCTCCGTGGTGGAGGGCTCCGAGGAATACGAGGACGGGGAGCTGGACAAGTGGGTCACCGGCGGCGATGTGGCCCCCGAGGGTCTGCTGTTCCTGAGTGATGCCGTCAGCCCCACCGGAGAGGCCCTGCTGCTGGCAGCCTGCGAGGTATCCGGCACGGTGGCTGTCTATCAGGTGGGCGGCGAGCCCCTGTCCATCCTGCCCTTCACCGATGTGGAGGCCCGGGATGCCCAGGCGGTGCGCTATGTCTGTGAGAACGGCCTGATGGCTGGCATCACCGAGACCCAGTTTGCCCCCGACCAGACCCTAACCCGGGGGGAGATGACCTCCATCCTGTGGAAGCTGGCGGGCAGTCCCCAGGTGGCGGCGGACGCCGCCGGCTTTGTGGACACCGCCGGAGCGGACTGTGCCGGAGCGGTGGCCTGGGCCGCCGACAACGGCGTCGTCAGCGGCTACGGCGACAGCCGCTTCGGACCCGCTGACCCCGTCACTCGGGAACAGATGTCCCTTATGCTCCTGCGCTACGCCCAGTACGCGGGGATGGACACCGCCCAGGGCGGCATGACCGTCCGGGAGTTCGCCGACTATGACCAAATCGCCGGCTACGCCCTGGAGACCGTGGCCTGGACAGTGGAGGCCGGTTTGCTCACCGGGAACTCCTCGGATACGCTGGCCCCCGGCCAGGCGGCCACTCGGGTACAGACCGCCCAGGCTCTGCTGGCCCTGTCCCAGATGGCGGGCTGACCGAGAACAGCAAAAGTTACCAATTATAAAACCGAGGCAGGAGTGGAACTTGCGTTCTTCCTGCCTCGGTTTTTGTGTTGCCGGTCAGTCCCGCAGATCGGCATTCCAGTCGATGATCCGCCCTGTCTGGGGATCGATTTCAAACTCATACTTCATACCGTCCAGGAACAGATCCCCCTCGTAGCGGCCCCGACCGTCGCCGGACTCCTCCCAGATGTCCACATCCGCCGCGCTGGCGCCGGAAACCTTGCCGGCCACGATGGAAGCGGCCTCCTCCGCCGTGACGGGGGAGCCGCCCAGGGCGTCCAGCCACTCCTCGTCCACCTCGTAGTCCGCACCCACGATGCGGCCGTCGGCTATGGCCACCTCAAAGTCGTAATCGCCGTAGTCCGTCTCGAACTCGATGTCGTAGAGGGGAATGCCGTTGTCGCTGTCGGTCTCGTTTTTGACGTTGTAGGCGTCCCCCTCCGGCACCCCGGCGTTGGCCAGAGCGATGGCCAGGGCCTCCTCCCGGCTGATCTCACCGGCGGCGACTCCCCCCTCCGGGGCGGAGGACACAGCCGGCGTCTGCCCCTGGCCGGCGGGCGTTTCCGGAACGGAGGACGCCGGGGGAGTCTGGCCGCCGGAGGGGGCCGTCCCGCCGGGCGCGGCGCCGCCCGCCTGTCCGCCGCAGCCGGTCAGGCAGGCCAGCAAAAGCGCCGCTGTCAAACCGAAAGAAATGATCTGTTTCATCCCGCGCGCTCCTTTCTGTGTGCGTGCCTCCATCCTACCACGAAGAACCCTGGCGCGCAACCCATCCAAGGGAACACAAAACCGCCCCATCCGTTTCTTTACATACATTTGACAAAGATTTGACATCCAGACGGTCGCGCCTCCGTTTCGCAGCCGCTAAACTTTACAATAGTGTTTTCTACCCTTTGAAAATTTCTGCTGTGACCCCGAAAATCCGGCGGCGTGTCCGTATCCTACTGCCGGAGGGGGATGGAGGGATGGCAATGGTGCGCACAGAGCACGATATCGTTTCCCAGGTACAATCGGCCAAGACGGATTCAGAGGCGGCGGACGCCCTCATCCGTCAGTACATGGGCTTTATCCGCTCGGAGACGGTGAAGTTTCTTCACACCGCCCCGGAGAACGGCCACGAGGACGAGCTGAGCATCGCCATGCTGGCCTTCTATGAGGCGGTGCTGGCCTATGAGAAGAGCCGGGGCGCTTTCCTGCCCTACGCCGCCCGGGCCATCAAAAACCGGCTCATCGACCACTACCGGACGGGGAAGCGCCACGGCAACGTGATCTCCCTCCACACCCCTCTGGGCGGGGAGGAGGACGGCGGCGAGCTGCTGGACACCATCCCCGACACCGTGGACCATGCAGAGGACTATGCAGTGCGCACCGCCAGCCGGCGGGAGATCCAGGAGTTTTCCGAAAAGCTGGCCCAGTTCGGCCTGACCTTCTCCGATGTGGCGGACAACTGCCCCCGGCAGGAGCGGACCTTCGCCGCCTGCCGCCGGGTGCTGGACTTCGCCCGGACCCAGCCCGCGCTGCTGAAACGGGTGGAGGACACGGGCAAGCTGCCCATGGGGGAGCTGTCCGCCGGCTCCGGCACCGACAGGAAGACCATGGAGCGGCACCGGAAGTACCTGGTGGCCATTCTGCTGGCCTTCACCAACGGCTATGAGATCATCCGGGGCCACCTGTGCCAGGTGGGCCCCAAGAGAGGGGGCGACGAGGCGTGAGCTATCTGGTCATGGAGGTGCATCCGGCCTACGCGGTGGTGCTGGACGAGGAGGGCCGCTTTTTGAAGGCCGCCAACCTGCGCTATCAGGTGGGGGACACAGTGCGGGACATCGTGGAGCTGCGGCATCCCAGGGAAAAACGCCCCGCCCTGTGGAAGCCCCTGTCCGGCGTGGCTGGCCTGGCCGCCTGTCTGTGCTTGGTGTTCTTTGGCTACTACCAGCCAAACTTCACCCCCTACGGCGCCCTGCGCATCCAGATCAACCCGGATGTGGAGCTCACCCTCAGCCGCACCGACCGGGTGCTGGAGCTGGAGGGGCTCAATGAGGACGGCCAGAGCCTGATTGCGGGCTACGAATACAGCGGCAAGGACCGGGAGGACGTGACCGGGGAGCTGGTGGAGCGGGCCATCGATATGGGCTACCTCTCTGGCGGGGAGACGGTGTCCATCACGGTCACCAGCGCCGACGCCGACTGGCAGGCCCGGGAGGAACAGGCGGCCCGGGAGGATCTGGAGGAGCGGTACGGGGAGACCATCGTGATCCAAATCGGCCCCGCGCCGGAGGAGGAACCGGCCACCGAGGTGGTGATCCCGGTGGCGCCGCCCAGCCCCA
>NZ_JAHZDL010000050.1:0-1798 GCF_019422385.1 Flavonifractor sp. | reverse complement strand
CCGGAGGAGGAACCGGCCACCGAGGTGGTGATCCCGGTGGCGCCGCCCAGCCCCACGCCGTCCCCCACCTCGGACCTCACGCCGGAGCCTGTGCCGGAGCCCACGCCGGCGCCCTCCGCGCCCCCTGTCCCCTCTGCCGACCCGGGGATCACGGACTACGATGACACGGACTACGGCCCCAACGCCGACGGGGTCACCGATTATGAGGATACGGATTACGGTCCTTACAGCGACGGCGTCACCGACTATGAACCTCCCGACGACGGCCCTTATGTGGACGGTGACACCGACTATGAGGACCGGGATGACGGCGATGACCGGGACGACGATGACGACGACTGGGACGGCGATGGCGATGATGATGGCGACGATGACGGAGAGCGGGATGACGACGATTAACGCAGAAAAATTTCCGCCGCGGCCCCGGTTTTGAAGGCCGGCCGCCGTATCCTTCCAGTGTAAGTCAAGGAAAATCAAAAACTCCCAATTCCCTTTTGTGTTCCTGAATTCAAAATTTTCCATAGTGTTCCCGCCCCCTGCGGGGGCGGGAACACACAAAAGAATTGGAACATAAAAAAGTTTTCCCAGACCCCGGTTTCGAAGCAGCAGCTCCGTAATCTAAAATCAGAACACAAAACCAAACACCATGTTCAAGGAGATGAAAGACATGAAACAGAACATCCACACCAAATTGTTTGCCCTGACCCTGACCACCGCCCTGGCCCTGACCACTCTGACCGCCTGCGGGAACGGCGCCGGCACGGCGGCCCTCCCCGAGACCCCCGGCACCAGCGCCCCCCTTCTGGAAGAGAGCGGCGGCGTGGCCGGCACCGTCCTGCTGAGCGTGAACCCGGAGATCGAGATGGACTATGACGACGCTGGCAACGTGGTGGCCCTCACCGGCCGCAACCAGGAGGCCCAGACCCTGCTGGCCTCCTACACCGGCTACCAGGGCCGGCCCTGTACCCAGGTGGTGGGAGAGCTGGTGAATGAGATCAACGCCGGCGGCTACTTCGATACCACCATCGACGGCCATGAGAAGAACATCGTCCTCAAGCTGGAGCGGGGCTCCGCCTATCCCAGTGACCAGTTCCTCAATGAACTGGCCGAGGCGGTCCGGCTGGTGGTGGAGACCGACCAGATCGGCTCTCAGCCCGTGACCCTGGACCAGGACGACTACGACGATGCCTACGGCGACAAGGGGTACATCAACGCCTCCGCCGCCCAGAGCATCCTCTCCACCCAACTGGGCCGGGACGACCTGCAGTTTGTGGAGAAGGAGTACGACCTGGACGACGGGGAGTACGAGGTGGAATTCGTCCTGGACGGCGTGGAGTACGAGTATGAGGTGAACGCCTACACCGGCAAGGTCACCGAGATGGACGCGGAGTTCCAGGACTATGACGACACCGACTATGGCCCGGGCAGCGACGGGATCACCGATTACGGCGTGACTGACTACGACGACACCGACTACGGCCCCAATGCCGACGGGATCACCGACTACGACGACACCGACTACGGCCCCAACGCGGACGGAATCACCGACTACGACGACACGGACTACGGCCCCAACGCCGACGGCATCACCGATTACGACGATACCGACTACGGTCCCAACGCCGACGGCATCACCGATTACGACGATACCGACTACGGCCCCAATGCCGACGGCATCACCGATTACGACGACACGGACTACGGCCCCAACGCCGACGGCATCACCGATTACGACGACACCGGCTACGGCCCCAACGCGGACGGGATCACCGATTACGACGACACCGACTACGGCCCC
>NZ_JAHZDL010000005.1:0-51811 GCF_019422385.1 Flavonifractor sp. | reverse complement strand
AGTCCAACGACCCCAACGCTCCCGAGTATGCCTGCATCAAGGAGCTGATGGACGCCGTTGACGACTATATCCCCACTCCCGCCCGCAACGACGACCTGCCCTTCCTGATGCCCGTCGAGGACGTGTTCACCATCACCGGCCGCGGCACCGTCGCCACCGGCCGTGTGGAGCGCGGCGTCATCAAGATGAACGAGGAAGTCGAGATCGTCGGCCTGTCCGATGAGAAGAAGAAGACCGTCGTGACCGGCATCGAGATGTTCCGCAAGCTGCTGGACTACGCTGAGGCCGGCGACAACATCGGCACCCTGCTGCGCGGCGTTGCCAAGACCGACATCGAGCGCGGCCAGGTTCTGTGCAAGCCCGGCTCCATTCACCCCCACACCAAGTTCACCGGCCAGGTGTACGTTCTGAGCAAGGACGAGGGCGGCCGTCACACCCCCTTCTTCAACAACTATCGTCCTCAGTTCTACTTCCGTACCACCGACGTGACCGGCGTCATCACCCTGCCCGAGGGCACTGAGATGTGCATGCCCGGCGACAACGTGGACATGAAGGTGGAGCTGATCACCCCCATCGCCATCGAGAAGGGCCTGCGTTTCGCTATCCGTGAGGGTGGCCGCACCGTGGGTTCCGGCGTTGTTATCGACATCGAGGAGTAATTTTACTCCCTTGGAAAATCCCCGCCATCCGGCGGGGATTTTCTTTTGCCCCGGTGCGGCCACCCGGGGCCCCATCACAGATGGGGCGGCGCGGAGCGCCGTACGAGTATTTTTGCGAAGCAAAAATCTCGGCGCAGGCGGAATTCATTTCCGCCGAGCATGTAAAAAGAGATAGGGTTCCCGCAGAAGCGGAGCTTCTGTGGGACAGGCCGCACCGTGGGTGACCGCGTTGTTATCGACATCGAGGAGTAATTTTTACTCCCTTGGAAAATCCCCGCCATCCGGCGGGGATTTTCTTTTGCCCCGGTGCGGCCACCCGGGGCCCCATCACAGATGGGGCGGCGCGGAGCGCCGTACGAGTATTTTTGCGAAGCAAAAATCTCGGCGCAGGCGGAATTCATTTCCGCCGAGCATGTAAAATGGACAGGGTTCCCGCAGAAGCGGAGCTTCTGTGGGATAGGCCGCACCGTGGGTGACCGCGTTGTTATCGACATCTAGGAGTAATTTCTGCTCCCTTGGAAAATCCCCGCCTTATGGCGGGGATTTTCTTTTGCCCGGTGCGGCCACTTGGAAAAGAGCTTGCCCCATCCAGACGGCTATGATAGAATACGGTGGAAAGAAGGGAATGCTATGCTGCTGACCAATCTGACAGAGGTGAATCCGGAGGAGGCCCAGGAGACCTTGGAAGCCCTGGGCGGCTTTTTCCACAATCTGAATCTCCGGACACTGCTCACCATTGGGCTGCTGATTGTGGCCTGCCTGGTTGTCATGAAAATCGTTCTCAGGCTGCTGGATCGCACCTTCCGGAGGCTGGAGCTGGAGCGGGGGCTGTGCACCTTCCTCCACGCCGCCCTGCGCGTGGTGTTGTGGCTGGTTACCGTGTGCATTGTGCTGGGCTATATCGGCGTGCCCATGACCAGCCTGGTGGCGCTGGTGGGTGTCATCGGCCTGGCGGTGTCCCTGGCCATCCAGGGCACGCTCTCCAACCTGGCGGGGGGCATCCAGGTGCTGGTGTCCAAGCCCTTCAAGGCGGGGGACTATGTGGAGGCCGGCGGGGTTTCCGGCACGGTGAAGGAGGTGGGCCTGGCCTATACCAAGCTGGCCACCGTGGACAACAAGGTGATCTCCGTGCCCAACGGGCAGATTTCCGGGGAAAAGATCATCAACTACACCACGGCGGATCAGCGGCGGGTGGATCTCACCTTCAACGCCTCCTATGACGACCCGCCTCAGAAGGTAATCGAGACCATCCGGCAGGTGGTGGGGGCCCACCCCAGGGCGCTTTTCACGCCGGAGCCCTTTATCCGGGTCAACGCCTACAAGGACTCCAGCGTGGAGTATGTGGTGCGGGTGTGGTGTGCCACGGCGGACTACTGGCCGCTGTACCACGATCTGCTGGAACAGGTGAAGGAGGCCTTTGACAAGAACGGCATTCAGATGCCCTACAGCCATCTGAATGTCCACGTTGTGGAGCGGAAGGAGGAGAAAGAATGAGCCATTATGCCATTGCAGGCAGCGGACTGGAAAAGATGTTCTACGGGCAGATTCTCACCATTTTTGGGATTATCCCCCTGATAGGATGGATTGCGGCCATCGCGGGCATGGTTCTGTTCCTGGTGGGCCTGCACGAGGCAGCCGGGGCTGACGAGGGCTACCGCGCCGCATTCTATGTGGAGATCGCAATGTTGGCCCTGAGTGTGCTGAATCTCTTCCTTGGTGTCTTGGGCATTTTCACCTCAGCCTTGAGCTTGGTGACGGTCTATCTGGTGTGCAGCACCACCTCCAGCCTGCTCTCCGCCAAGGGCGTTCTGGCGGCGGCAGCCCGGGGACAGCTGGTGTGGAAGATTTATGTGGTCTGCGCGGTGGTGTCGATCATCTGCTCTATTCTGCTTATCTTCCAGCTGCTCAATGTCCTGGGACTTGTGATTGCGGTACCCAACGCCATCGCCTCTCTGGTAGGCAGCATCCTCTATATGGTGTTCCTTTACCAAGCCTCCAGAAGCCTTCGGTATTGAATGCAGAAAAACGCGGCGCAGAAGCGCCGCGTTCAGTCTGTCGATAAACCCTCCAGCCAAAAGATTCGGAGGGAGGGATAGTGTGAAAGGCTGCCCCGCAGGGCGTTTTCGGAGCGCAACCGCCGCAAAGCGGCGGCACTTGGCGCGGAGATGAACCGTCAGGGTTCCCTTTCGCGTTGGATCAAACAACTTTTTGAAACTTTTTTGAAGTTTCAAAAAGTTCGGCAGCCTGTCGAAAAGACTTTTTCGGCAGGCTGAACGCGGCGCAGAAGCGCCGCGTTTTCGTCTATTCCGGCATCTCCAGCCCGTGGATGAAGCCCCCCAGCTGGGGGGAGAGCACATCCCCGCCGATGACGGTATTTTTATAGATAAGCAGCCCCGCCTGAATGCCGGCCTCCCCGGTGGGGTAGTTGGTGATCTCATAGGTGTACCGTTTCACCCGCTTGCCGCAGTAGTCGGTGAGATCGAAGCCCTGGCCCGCCTGGAGCTCCAGGTACTGGCTGTAGGTCTCGTCGAACGCCTCCGGGATGGTCAGCTCCTCCACGGCGATGGGCTGGGCCGACACAGCCCAGCCGTAGCTCTCCAGATAGGCCACCCTGTCCTCGTTGGTGCGGACGCCCTTGGGGCTGACCGCGGCGGAGGCCGCCGTGCCCCGCCCTCCAGACAGCCCGGCGGCCGCCAGCAGAACCACGCATACCACGGCGGCAGCCGCCGCCACGGCCGCGATGCGTCCTTTGCGGATCTTGGCGGTGAAGATGAACACAGCGCAACGCTCCCTTCCCAAATTGGTTCCTGCTGATTGGTATGTTCTTTTTGCCCCTTCTATGCTAAAATGTTGAAAACAGGACAAGCAGATGGGAGGAACAGCATGGAGCGGCTGGACAAAATTCTGGCGAACACGGGGCGCTGGTCGAGGAAGGAGGCCCGGGAGCTGATCCGGGCGGGCCGGGTGTCGGTGGACGGGGTGACTGCCCGCGCACCGGAGGACAAGGCGGATCCCGCCGCCGTCTTCACGGTGGACGGGGAGCGCATCAGCGGGGAGAAGCAGGTGTACCTGATGCTCCACAAGCCCGCCGGCCTGGTGTCCGCCACGGAGGATCCCCGGCAGCCCACGGTGCTGGAGCTGCTGCCGGAGCACCTGCGCCGGGTGGGGCTCTTTCCCGCGGGGCGGCTGGACAAGGACACCGAGGGCCTGCTGCTGCTCACCAACGACGGCCCCCTGGCCCACCGTCTGCTCTCCCCCCGGCATCACGTGGACAAGACCTACTTCGTCCGGGTGGACGGCGCGCTGGACAGGGAGGACGCGGAGGCCTTTGCCGCCGGCATGACCCTGGCCGACGGGCTGGCGTGCCTGCCCGCCGGGCTGGAGCTGCTGGACACGCCGGACGCCGCCATCGTCACCCTGCGGGAGGGCAAATACCACCAGATCAAGCGGATGCTGGCCCAGCGGGGCAAGCCGGTGGTGTACCTCAAGCGCCTGACCATGGGGCCTCTGTCCCTGGATCCCGCCCTGGAGAAGGGGGAGTGGCGCCCCCTGACGGCGGAGGAGCTGGCCGCCATCCGGTCCGTGTAGGGCGGGGGCTTGCCCCCGCCGGTTTCCCAAGTCCGGCACGGAGTGGGGGCAGGAGCAGGTTCCCGCCTGCGGATCCGGCGGCGCGTCAGGGATGCCGCGCCCTACGAGATGGGCCGCGGCCGCCATATATGGTGGCCCTACACGGCTTTGCCGGCATCTGTCCGTAGGGCCGAGATACATCGCGGCCGCCCACACATGCGCAGAGGTTTGGAGAAGGTGCGGGGCCCCCGCCGAAGCCCAGCGAAGCGGGTTCGGTGGGGAAAAGGAGCCGCAGCGGAAGGAATGAGCTTTGCCGCCTGCGGCAAAGTGAACGATCTGGAGCTTGCGGCGACGTTGTCACGCTGCGGGTTGGGCGCATGGCCGGGGCGCTAAGTCTGGGCTCCGCGAAAAATGCCGCTCCGGGCTGTGCCCGTCGCCTGTTTTTTCGCCTGCGCCCCGCCTTAGCTCCCCTATGCGCCTACCCTCCGCGCTTCTCGCTGTCACGCTCCGCCTGTTCGCGACGCCCGGCTTCCCTCCGGCTCCGGGCACAAACAGCCAGTTTGCGAACTGGCCTGGTTTGTACCCGTCGCTCCGCTCCATCCGGGCTGCTCACGGCGGCTCCGCGCTTCTCTTTCGGCAATTTCCGCAAAAGTTTTTCAGAAACCTATTGAAAAGGGCAAAAAGAACCGGTATAATAGAACGGCAGTGTATGTAGAGAGGGTTATCCCCCGAGGGGGAATCAATAAGTTAAGGAGGCATCACCATGTCCAGCAGGGTTTTTCAGAGCGTCGTTTTACAGATGAAGGACAGCACAGACAGAGCCATCGGCGTGATTGATTCTGAGGGAACGGTGGTGGCCTGCAACGAATTGAGCTGCATTGGCGAGCACTGGCCGGGCGTGGTGGAGGCGGTCAACCGGGGGGACGGCGGCGCCGTCCGCTTTGAGGGCCGCACCTTCAAGGCACTGGCCGGCTGGGGCGCCCAGTTCGACTATGCCGCCTTTGTCAAGGGGGAGGACGCGGAGGCCCAGACCCTCTGCGCCATGGCCGTGGTGGCCCTCAACGGGGCCAAGACCTACTATGAGGAGAAGCACGACAAGGCCACCTTTGTCAAGAACATCATCTCCGACAACATCCTGCTGGGGGACATCTATGTCCGGGCCAAGGAGCTGCATTTCGTCTCCGAGGCACCCCGGGCGGTGCTGCTGATCCGCCAGGTGGAGACCACCGATCCGGCCCTCATTGACGTGGTGCAGACCATGTTCCCCGACAAGCAGGTGGACTTTGTCCTGTCCATCAGCGAGACCGACGTGGCCCTCATCAAGCAGCTCTCCGAGGGCACGGAGCCCCGGGATCTCTACCGCATCGCCAAGCAGATCGAGGAGAAGATCACGGAGGAGCTCCACCTGCGGGTGGTCATCGGCATCGGCACCATCGTGGGCCACATCCGGGAGCTGGCCCGGGCCTACAAGGAGGCGGGCATCGCCATCGACGTGGGCCGGGTGTTCGACACGGAGAAGACCATCATCACCTATGAGAACCTGGGCATCGGACGGCTGATCTACCAGCTGCCCACCACCCTGTGCGAGATGTTCCTCCAGGAGGTCTTCAAGAAGAACCCCATCGACGCCCTGGATCAGGAGACCCTGTTCACCATCAACAAGTTCTTTGAAAACAACCTGAATGTGTCCGAGACGGCCCGGAAGCTGTTCGTCCACCGGAACACCCTGGTGTACCGGCTGGAGAAGATCAAGAAGCTCACCGGCCTCGACCTGCGGGAGTTTGACGACGCCATCACCTTCAAGGTGGCGCTGATGGTCAAGAAGTACCTGATCTCCCGGGGCATCGACAACTGAACCACACCAGGAGGGGCGCCGCTGGGGCGGCGCCCCTCCTGGTGTCGCGCATTTCTTTCGAATACGACAGATGAGGTAACCGAGCGTGATACGTCTAATTGACATACAGAAGTCCTACGATAACGGGACAAAGGCCCTCAAGGGGGTCAACCTGCGCATTGACGACGGGGAATTTGTGTTCCTGGTGGGCCCTTCCGGCTCCGGCAAGTCCACCATCATCAAGCTCATCACCGCCGAGATCGCCCCCTCCGGCGGGCGGCTGATGGTCAACGGCTACAATCTGAACAACATCCGGCCCCGGCAGGTGCCCTTTATGCGGCGCACCCTGGGGGTCATCTTCCAGGATTTCCGGCTCATTGAGAAAAAGACGGTGAAGGAAAACCTCACCTTTGCCATGCGGGCGGTGGGGGCCTCCCCCCGGGAGATCCGCAAGCGGGTGCCCTATGTGCTGGAGCTGGTGGGCCTGGATCAAAAGGGAGACCGGATGCCCAGCCAGCTCTCCGGCGGCGAACAGCAGCGCGTGGCCATCGCCCGCGCCCTGGTGAACAATCCCAAGATGATCATCGCCGACGAGCCCACCGGCAACCTGGATCCCATGCGCTCCCTGGAGATCATGATGCTGCTGGAGCGCATCAACGAGCTGGGCACCACCCTGCTGGTGGTCACCCACGAGAAGGAGCTGGTCAACCGCTTCTCCAAGCGGGTGGTGGCCATCGAGAACGGCAGGATCATCAGCGACGAGACGGGCGGGTATTACAACAATGAGACAACGATATGATTTCGGCTATTTCCTCTCCGAGGGCTTTCACAGCATCTTCACCCACGGCTTCATGTCCTTTGCCGCGGTGTGCATGATCGTCTGCTGCCTGCTCATCATGGGTTCCTTCACCCTGGTGGCGGTAAACGCGGAGAACATGTTCAGCGATCTGGAGGCGGAGAACCAGTTCACCGCCTTCATCGACGAGTCCATTCCCCAGGAGGAGGCCCGGGCCCTCCAGGACGACATCGAGGCGGTGCCCAACGTGGCCCGGGCGGAGTTCGTCACCAAGGAGGAGGCCCAGGCGGACTTTGAGGCCGACTACGAGGGCAATCCCCTCTTTGAGGGCCTGCCCTCCACGGTGTACCGGGATCGCTTCCACATCTATCTGGACGACATCAGTCTGCTCACCGAGACCGAGGAGGCGGTGAAGGAAGTGGCCGGCGTGGCCGACACCCAGTCCGCCCCCGAGATCGCCGAGGGCTTCACGGTGATCCGCAACATCGCCGGGGCGGTGGCCGTGATCCTGGTGGTGATCCTGCTGGCGGTGAGCCTGTTCATCATCGCCAACACCATCAAGCTGGCCACCTTCAACCGGCGGGAGGAGATCGCCATCATGAAGATGTGCGGCGCCACCAACGCCTTTGTCCGCTGGCCCTTCGTGTTTGAGGGCCTGATCCTGGGCCTGGTGGGCGCGGTGGCCGCCTTCTTCCTCCAGTGGGGCATCTACGTACTGGTGGGCAGGGCCATCAGCGGGGAGGACACCATCTCCCTGATCACCGTGCTCCCCTTCCAGCCCATGGCCCTGCGGGTGCTGGGGATATTCGTCCTCACCGGCTTTGTCATCGGCGCCGGCGGCTCGGTGCTGGCCATTCGGAAGTTCTTGCAGGTTTGAGGAGGCCGGATTGCGGACATGTCTGGAAACCGTGTAAAGCACAGGGTGCGGCGGGGCGTCTGCGCCCTGCTGACGGCGGCCCTGCTGGCCCCCGTGTGGGGCTCGGCCCTGCCGGTGGGGGCGGTGACCCAGAGCGAGATTGACGCCCTCAAGGCCAGGCAGGCGGAGAGTCAGGAGCGGCAGGCGGAGCTGGAGGAGCAGCTGACCCGGGCGGAGGCCGACCGGGACGCGGCCCGGGAGCAGCGCCAGCTGCTGGGGCAGCAGCTGGACGCCATCAACGCCGAGCTGGAGAGCATCAACGACCAGATTACCTGGTACGACGGGGAGATCGCCCGGAAGGAAGCGGAGCGCCAGGCGGCCGAGGCCCGGGAGGCGGAGCAGTACGAGCTGTTCTGCCAGCGGGTGCGCGCCATGGAGGAGGAGGGGACGGTGTCCTACTGGTCTGTCCTCTTCAACTCCGGCAGCTTCTCCGAGCTGCTGGATCGCCTGGCCGACGTGGACGCGGTGATGGCCTATGACAACCGGGTGATGGACGAGCTGATCGCCGCCCGGGAGGAGCTGGAGGCCGTCCAGGCCCAGCTGGAGGAGGCCCGGGCCGCCGAGCAGGCGGCCAAGGAGGCCCAGGAGGCCGTGAAGGCCCGCCAGCAGGAGAAGGTGGCCCAGGCCCAGGCGCTGCTGGACGAGCTCAACGCCGACGTGGCGGAGGTCAACCGCCAGCTGGACGAGGAGGACGCGTCGTGGGCCGCCATCGGGGCGGAGATCGACCGCAAGCAGAAGCAGCTGGAGGAGCAGCGGAAGCAGAACAACGTGCAGCTGCCCCCCGCCGGCAATGGCTGGATGTGGCCCCTGCCGTCGGCGAATAGGAAGCTGACCTCCGCCTTCGGGTTCCGGATGCACCCGGTGGATCACGTGCCCCACAGCCACACCGGCATCGACGTGGCGGCCTCCACCGGCACACCCATCTATGCGGCCCGGGGCGGCCAGGTGATCATGTCGGAGTACGGCACCGGGGTCAACTGGTCTTACGGCAACTTCGTGGTCATCGACCACGGGGACGGCACCACCACCCTCTACGCCCACATGTCCTCCCGGGCGGTGAGCGAGGGGGAGCTGGTTCAGCAGGGCCAGACCATCGGCGCTGTGGGCACCACCGGCAACGTGAAGGGGGCCCACCTCCACTTTGAGGTGCGCATCAACGGCCAGCGGACGGATCCGGAGGCCTATTACACCGGCCTCCCCCTGATCCGGGCCTACAACTGGTAAACGGACTGACGGAAAAAGGAGCGGCGACGTGGCAAAGAAGCAGAATCCCAATCATAAACCCAAGAAGCAGAAGGTGGAGTGGCGCCGGGTGCTCTTCGGCGGGCTGGCGGCGGTGCTGGCCCTGCTGCTCCTGCTGCCCATGGTGACCATGATCCTGGGCGGCGCCGGGGCGGTGACCCAGAGCGAGATCGACGCCCTCAAGGCGGAGCAGGCGGCCAGCCAGGCCCGGCAGGACGAGCTGGAGGAGCAGCTGGCCGACGTGGAGGCGGATCAGGCGGAGGCCCAGCAGCGGCGGCAGCTCCTCCAGGCCCAGCTGGACGCCATCAACAATGAGATCGAGAACATCGACAAGCAGATCGCCTACTACGACCAGGAGATCGCCCAGAAGGAGGCCGAGCAGGCCGAGGCCGAGGCCAATGAGGAGGCCCAGTATGAGCTGTTCTGCCAGCGGGTACGCGCCATGGAGGAGGAGGGGACGGTGTCCTACTGGTCTATCCTCTTCAACTCGGAGAGCTTCTCCGAGATGCTGGATCGCCTGGCCGACATCGACGCGGTGATGGCCTATGACAACCAGGTGATGGACGAGCTCATCGCCATCCGGGAGGAGATCATAGCCCTGCGCACCCAGCTGGAGACCTCCCGGGCGGAGGAGCAGGCGGCCCGGGATCAGCAGGCCGCCAAGCAGGCCGAGCAGCAGGCCAAGGTGGCCGAGGCCCAGGAGCTGCTGGATCAGATCAACGCCGACGTGGCGGAGGTCAACCGCCAGCTGGACGCGGAGAGCGAGGCGGCCGCCGAGATCCAGGCGGAGATCGCCCAGAAGCAGAAGCAGCTGGAAGAGCAGCGGCGGCAGAACAACATCACCATCGACTCGGAGACCAGCTATCTGTGGCCCCTGCCGGGCTACTACCGGCTGTCCTCCCTGTTCGGCTACCGCATCCACCCCATCACCGGCGAGGCCCACAGCCACACCGGCATCGACATCCCCGCCCCCGGCAACACCCCCATCCTGGCCTGCAAGAGCGGGCAGGTGGTCACCTCCGCCTACCACTACTCCTACGGCAACTACGTGGTCATCGACCACGGCAACGGCAATTCCACCCTCTACGCCCACATGTCCTCCCGGGCGGTGAGCGAGGGGGATATGGTCACCCAGGGCCAGACCATCGGCTACGTGGGCACCACCGGCAGCTCCACCGGCAACCACCTCCACCTGGAGGTGCGGGACAACTACACCCGGGTGGATCCGGAGAGCAAGTTCCCCAGCCTGAGTTTGACACATCCCTGGTAGCGCTTCAAAAAAGCGGCGCAGCCGCTTTTTTGAGGGGTTGCAGCCCGCCGCGCGCAAGGGCTGCCCGCCACAGGCGTCCAGCCCTCACACTTGCAGGCTGAGAAGTGTCATTTCCGACGCGCATGTCGCCGGAAATGACGGACTCTTATTTGATTCCGCCGTCTGCGGACGGCGGAACTCTGCGAGGCTTTTGGCGGAAAACGACGAAAACCTGGGGCGGGCGGAGGCGTTGGCCTCCGCCCGCCCCCTTTGATACCCGGAAAGGAAGGAACCCCAATGCGGCAAAAACGATTCTCTCTGTTCCAACTGCTTCTGGCCGCGGCGCTCACCGCCGCGGTGGTGCTGGCGGCGGGCGCCCTGGCGGTCAACTGCCTGCTGGGCGGCGCCGGCGGCCGCTCCCTGGTGGAGGCATGGCACCTGATCAACACCCGGTTTGTGGGGGAGTACGACGGGGAAGCGGTGATCGACGGCGCGCTGGAGGGCATGGTGAACGCCCTGGGCGACCGGTGGAGCTACACCCTGACTGCGGACGAGCTGTCCGCCCAGAACCAGCGGCGCACCAACCAGTATGTGGGCATCGGCATCACCGTCAACTACGCAAACGAGGAGGGCCTGGAGATCCTGGAGGTGGCCGCCGGCGGCCCGGCGGAGGAGGCGGGGCTTCTCCCCGGCGAGGTGATCACCGCCGTGGACGGAACCTCCCTGGCCGGGGAGGTCCGTTACGAGGGGGCCGATCTCATCCAGGGGGAGGAGGGCACCACCGTCACTCTGGAGGTGCTGGGCGCCGACGGCGGCACCCGTACCGTGGAGGTGACCCGTGCCAGCATCGAGACCGACCCGGTGGAGAGCAGGATGCTGGAGGGGGACGTGGGCTACGTGGCCCTGTCCAACTTCTACGACAACAGCGCCCGGCGGCTGGAGGAGGCGGTGACCGCCCTCCAGGAGGAGGGGGCCCGCGCCCTGGTGTTCGACATGCGGGACAACGGCGGCGGCTACCTCCGGGAGCTCACCGACATGCTGGACTTCCTCCTGCCTGAGGGGCCCATCTTCATCAGCAGGGATCGGGCGGGCAATGAGGAGACCACCTATTCCGACGCCTCCTGCGTGGAGCTGCCCATGGCGGTGCTGGTCAACGCCAATACCTACTCCGCCGCCGAGTTCTTCGCCGCCGAGCTCCAGGAGCAGGGGGTGGCGGTGATCGTGGGGGAGCCCACCAGCGGCAAGGGCTACTCCCAGCAGACCTTCACCCTCCCCTATGGCGGGGCGGTCAACATCTCCACCGCCGCCTACTGCACCGGCAGCGGCACCTCCCTGATCGGCACCGGCCTGACTCTGGACGCGGAGGTGTACAACACCGACGACGGCACGGACGCCCAGCTGGCGGCCGCCCTGGAGCTGCTGGCGGAGTGATTTCCGCCCCAAAGCCGGAAAAACCCGCGAAAACCCTTGACTGTAAACCCGCTTGATACCTTACACTTGAGGCCAAGGAGGGGATCAGAATGACCATCGGCGAGCTGGAGGCCCTGCTGGACATGCCACGGGCCAGCATCCGCTTTTACGAGCAGGAGGGCTTCATCCACCCAAAGCGGGAGGCCAACAACTACCGGGACTACTCGGAGGAGGACGCGGACACCCTGCGGAAGGTGAAGCTGCTGCGGCAGCTGGGCCTGTCCCTGGAGGACATCCGGCAGGCCCAGCGGGGGGAGCGCCCCCTGGCTGCCCTGCTGGCGGAGCAGGAGGCCGCCCTGGCCCGGCAGAGGGCCGATCTGGACTGGGCGGGGCAGATGTGCCGCGCCATGCGGGAGGACGGGGTGGACTTCGCCACCCTGGACGCCCCCAGGTACTTAAACCGGCTGAACCGCCCGGCGGATCAGCCCGGCTTCTTCGATCTGCGCTCCGACGCGGCCCCCACCGTGTCCCACCCCTGGCGGCGGTTCTTTGCCCGCAGCCTGGATCTGAGCCTGTGCAGTCTGCTGTGGATGGCGGTCTGTCTGTTTCTGTTCCGCTGGCACCCGGACAACACCTGGCTGATCCGCCTGCTGAACAGCTATGTGGCCTACGGCATCCTGCTGGTGCTGGAGCCCGTCCTCCTGTGTACCTGGGGCTATACGCCGGGCAAGTGGATCTTCGGCCTGGCGGTGCGCAGTCCCCTGGGGCAGAAGCTCACCTGGGGCAAGGCCGTGGATCGCACCTGGGGGGTGTTCGCCCGGGGCGAGGGCTACGGCATCCCGTTTTACAGGCTCTGGCGCAAGTACAAGTGCTACTGCCAGTGCAAAGACGGGGAGCCGGAGGCGTGGGAGGAGGACACCTCCTACACCATCCGGGACACCAGGGTTTGGCGGTGCTGGGGCTTCGTGGCCGCCCGGGCGGCCTTGATTGGGCTGAGTGTCTTTCTGGCGCTCCAGTCCATGCTGCCCATCCACCGGGGGCCCCTCACCCCGGAGCAGTACGCCGCCAACGTCAACGACATGTGCCGGATCCTGGACATACAGTCCTATGAGCGGATGGACGCAGAGGGGAACTGGGTAGACGCGCCAAATTCCCATGTGATAAATCTGTTCGGCGGGAGCACGCCGTCCCACCAGCTCACGGTGGATGAGGACGGCCATGTCACCGGCGTGTGCATTGAGGTGGAGCAGCTCGGGGGAGAGCTGGTGTCCGGCAGCACCACCCAGCGATCCCTGGCGGCCCTGGCCTTCGCCGCCGCCCAGCGAAGTTACAACGGCATCTCCTGGTGGAGCAGCGGGGTGCTCCAGGCCATTGAGAGCCGGCGCTTTGACGACTACACCCTCCAGGCCGGGGACGTGACCATCACCCAGACCGTGGAGACCCGGGGGTATGAGTCTAGCTCCTCCGGCATGCTGTTCTCCTTGGAGGGAGGGACGGACACCTATTACCACTTGGTATTTACCCTGGAACTAGAACAGGCGATATAGATAAAGCGGCGGCCCGTCGGGCCGCCGCTTTTGTTTGAACTGCAAAGGGTGCGCCTCTTGACCCTCGTATAATACGAGGGTTTATAATGTGAGACAAATAAGGAGGTTTTAGTTTGATACCCGAGATACTCGCGGGCCCCGTCCGGAAGCTGACGGAGGGGCTCACCTGGAAGAAGATCCTTTGCATTGTGCTGGGGGCGGCCATTACCACCTTCGGCATCCACAACATCCACCAGCAGGTGGGCATCACCGAGGGGGGCATCATGGGCCTGATGCTGCTGCTCCACCACTGGTTCGGCCTGTCGCCGGCCCTGCTGACCCCTCTGCTGGATGCGCTGTGCTACCTGCTGGCGTTCAAGTGCCTGGGCGGGCAGTTCCTGAAGATCTCCGTCCTGTCCACCGGCAGCGTGGCCCTGTTCTACAAGCTGTGGGAGCAGTTTCCCAACATGCTGCCTGACCTCTCCCGCTGGCCCCTGCTGGCCGCCCTGGCGGGCGGCGCCTTCGTGGGAATCGGCGTGGGCCTGATCGTCCGGCAGGGGGGCTCCGCCGGGGGCGACGACGCCCTGGCCCTCACCATCTCCCGGGTGACCCGCTGGCGGCTGTCCAGGGCCTATCTGTTCACCGATCTGACGGTGCTGGCCCTGTCCCTCACCTACATTCCCGTGGGGCGCATTGCCTGCTCCCTGGTGACGGTGACCCTGTCGTCCTTCCTCATTGACCGGATTCAGACCGCAGCGCTGCCCCGTCGAGCCGCGGAGGCGGAGTAAGACCCGCCTCTGCGGTTCCCTTCCGCCCGGCCAGCAGGAAGCCGCTGGTGAGGGCGGTGAGGGGGGCCACGGTGACCAGGCCGAAGGAGCCCACCACGGTGTGGATGATCTCCGAGGCCACATATTTGTAGTTGAGAATGTTGTACAGGGGGGTGCCCTGGGCCATGAACACCATGAGCAGGGCCACATAGCCCCCGGAGTAGGCAAGCAGCAGGGTGGTGGTCATGGTGCCCATGGCGGCCCGGCCCACGTTCATGCCGGAGCGCACCGCCTCCCACCGGGAGAGGTCGGGCCGCTTCTCCACCACCTCGTGGACGGCGGAGGTGATGTCCACCGCCAGATCCATCACCGCGCCGGAGGAGCCGATGAAGATGGAGGCCATGAAGATCTGGGTGAGGCTGAGATCCTGGAACCCGGCGTAGAGCAGGCTCTCGGAGTAGGACATGACCGCCCCGTGGATCTGGAACAGGTCGGTGAAGATCACACCCAGCACGCAGGTGACCAGCACCCCCAGGAAGGCCCCCGAAACGGCGGCGGCACACCGCCGGTCAAAGCCGTAGACCAGGGCGATGATGAACAGGGTGAGCACCAGGGTCACCGCCAGGCCCATGAAGATGGGGTTGTACCCCTTGAGGTAGAGGGGCACCAGCACCTTCCACAGCATGAGCACCGTCATCACAAAGGAGACGATGGCCCGCACGCCGGTGCGCCCGGCAAAGAGGATGAGGAACACCGCGAAGATGGCGGCCAGCAGAACCTCCTTGTTGAGGCGGTAGTGGTCGGTCATGGTGACCGAGATGATCTCGTCCCCCTGGTAGCTCACCACCACCATGGCCTTGTCGCCGGGGACGAAGATCTTGTCCTGCTCCAGGGAGCCGTTGAGCATGTTGACGCCGGTGGCGGTCTGGCCCTTGAAGCGGCCGCCCAGCAGCTCCAGGGTGCAGGTCTGCTCGCCGGAGCGCACCAGGCCGGTGTCGATGATGGCGGAGTCGTCCACCGCCAGCACCCGGGCGGCGCAGCGGTCGGCCTCCCGGTACTGGAGGGCCCCCTCGAAGCCGGTGGGGATGGCCATCAGGATGACGATCAGCAGCAGGCACAGGGCCAGAGGGGCGTAATACCGGCGCTTGGCCGGGTCGCGGAGAAGGGAAGTCATAGGGTGTGATTGTCCTTTCTGCACCAGCAGACGGATGCGGCATCTGCCGCATCCGTCTGCTGGTTTTTTATGGAGTGGGAAAGTGGAAAGCGGGGGGATGGATTACTGGACGCCCAGCATGTCGGCCAGCTTGTAGTAGACCTGGGTATTGTCGTAGTAGCCGCTGAACACCTCGGCGTTGAGGCCGTGGGCCAGCACGGCCACGGGCAGGCCGGTGTGGCTGTAGGAGGTGAAGGAGATGCCGGACTTGTTGTTGATGATGTGGGTGATGGTGACGCTCAGGGGCTCGTAGGTGCCGTAGAGCACGTACTCCTCCTGCTCATACTGGCTGGCGGCGGTGCCGTTGATGCTCTTCTCGTAGGCGGCGCGGAGCTGCTCCAGCTCGTAGTCGGTGAGCACCAGCTTGTCGCCCTCCTCACCCTCGGTCTTGAGGCCGAACAGGGCCTCGATGTCCACCAGCACGTCCTCGAAGGAGGTCTTGTTCTCCTTGTACTTGGCCACATAGTCGCTGTCATACTTGGCGAAGGAGATCTTCTGGTTGGCCAGCAGATCCAGGTAGGTGTCGTAGTCGGTGCCGGCGAAGCCGATGGTCAGGCCGCCGGTCTCGTGGTCGCCGGTGACCAGGATCAGGGTCTCCTCGGGGTGCTCGGCGGCGAAGTCGATGGCCACCTGCACCGCGTCGGCCAGGGCCTGGGTGTCGTGGATGGTGGAGGCGGCGTCGTTGGCGTGGCAGGCCCAGTCGATCTTGCCGCCCTCGCACATCATGAAGAAGCCGTCCTCGTCCTGGGAGAGCACCTCGATGCCCTTGGCCACGTAGTCGGACAGGGCCCACATGTCGTCGGTGCGATCCAGCTCATAGGCCATGGCGTCGGAGTCGGCCAGGTGCTCGTCGATGATCACCACGGGGCCGGCGGTGACCTTCTCGGCCTCGGCCTGGGTGGTCACCACGTTGTAGCCGGCCTGCTCGGCCAGGTCGTACAGGTTCTCCTGGTCGCCCTCGGCGCCGTCGGGATCCAGCAGGCCGCCGCCGGCGAAGTACTCAAAGCCGGAGTCCACCAGCTCCAGGCCGATGTCGTAGTAGTCGTTGCGGCTGGCCTGGTGGGCGTAGAAGGCGGCGGGAGTGGCGTGGTTCAGGTTGACGGAGGTGATCACGCCAATGGAGTAGCCCTTCTGGCTGTGCAGCTTCTCGGAGATGGTCTCATACTCCACGGTGCCGGTCTCGTCCACGTTGATGGAGCCGGAGTAGGTCTTGTGGCCGGTGGACAGGGAGGTGGCGGTGGAGGCGGAGTCGGGGGCGAAGGAGTTGGAGTCATAGGTGACGGCGGAGCCGACACCCTCGAAGTTCATGAAGTTCAGGTACTCGGGGCCGTCCAGGACGGCGCCGCCGTTGTCGTCCAGGCTGGGCTGGGCCTGCCAGTAGTCCTCGTCGGCCAGGGCGCCCAGATAGTCGGACGTGGACTGGATCTGGGGATAGCTCATGCCGTCGCCGATAAACAGGAACACATACTTGGGCGCGGTCAGGGCCTGAGAGGTGGCGGCCAGGGCCTGCACCTCAGCGGCGGGGGCGGACGTTTCCTCCGGGGTGGACGCGGTGGGAGTTCCGCAGGCGGTCAGGGCGCCGCCCAGGGTGAGGGCGGCCAGGGAGAGGGCCAGGGGACGCTTCCAGTTCATGCTCAATTCCTCCAAAGTTTGTTGTTAGACTGGTTGAAGCCGTGAAGATCATAGCGGAATTCTGCCCCATGCCGCTATCAGCCCCCGGTAAAGGATTGCAAAAAACGGGTAAGAAATTGTAAAGAAGGATGTTGGTAGGGATTGACGGGGCGGGGAGGGCGTGATACCATGGCTCCGCGAAGCGAAAAACACGGCCCGGTTGGTAGTCCGGGCGCGGCGGGGCGAGTCCCAGCCCCAGGAGCCGTCAGTAACCTGCCTCCTTGGTTGTCCGCGCTCCGCGCAGTATCTATATTTAAGGAGGACAACTGCATATGGAATGTGACTGCGCGAGACTGACGGTCTGCTTTGAAGCGCCCTTCTGGGTGGCCGTCTACGAGCGGGAGGAGGCCGGGCGCCTGACGGTGTGCCGGCAGGTGTTCGGCGCCGAGCCCCGGGACGGAGAGGTGTATCAGTGGCTGCTGGCGTCGTGGCGCACCCTGGCGTTCAGCCCGGCGGTGGCTCTGGAGCGGCGGGAGGCCGGACGGCTCAGCCCCAAGCGGGCCCAGCGGCAGGCCCGGGCCGCGGCGGAGCAGCGGGGGGTGGGCACCAGGGCCCAGCAGGCCCTCCAGCTCCAGCGGGAGGAGCGGAAGCAGGCGCGTCAGGCACAGAGCCGCCGTCGGGACGCGGCGGAGGCGGAGCGGAAATTTCAGCTCCGCCAAGAGAAGAAAAAGGAGAAGCGCCGGGGGCACTGAGGCTTTTCCTGAGAACCGGAGGCACCGGGAGCAGCCGCTCCCGGTGCCTCCGGTTTTCCCTCCGGCATAAACCGGCCCCTGGCGCATATCCTGTATCCGAGGTGGTGGACTTGGTAGGAATTGTGGCGCTGGAGGCGCGGAAGGGCCGCAGGCCGGCGCTGGAGGAGGGGGCGGTATGGGGCATGCCCGCCCTGTGGGCGGGCGTGCCCGCGCCGCCAGGCCTGCGGGAGGCCAGGCTTCGCCGGAGGACGGAGCGGGCCGCGGCGGCCCTGGCCCGGGCTGGGGTGCGGCGGGTGCTGGCGGCGGAGGATTTCCCCTGCTGGCCGGTGCTGGAGGCCGCCGGGCTTCGCCCGGTGGAGACGGAGCCCTTCTGCCAGGCCATGGCCGTCCCCCTGGCCCTGGCGGCCCTCCGCCGGGCCCGGATCCTGCGCGCCCAGGCCACGGTGGCCCTGGCGGGGCAGCGGGTGAGCCGCCCCCTGTTCGCGGCGGCGGAGGCCCTGTGCCCCCAGGTGCGCCGCCTGGTGGTGGACGTGCCCGGCGAGGGGGAGGAGCTGGCGGCCTGGCTGCGGGAGGAGTACGGCGCGGCGGTGCTGCCGCCGGGGACGGCGGCGGACGTGACGGCCTGCTTCGGCCCGGCGGGCGGGGAGAGCGGGGGCGCGGTGCTCCGGCTGTACGGCCCGGCGCCGCAGCTGGACGGGCTGCGCCTGCTGCCGGAGGAGGGAACGCTGCCGCCGGGGCTGGCTCCGCTGCCGCTGCTGACCCTGCTGTGGGAGTGCGGCCGCCTGCGCCCGGAGCAGATCCGGATTTTCCCCGCGTGACGGCAAAGAATTGACTTGACAGGAGGATGGAAACTACCTATAATATCGTATTAACGTGGCGGATTGTTTCTATTGTGACGATTGGACGGGCCCGGGCGGGCCCGTGAAATAGAGAACGGGAAGCAAAAAGGAAAGGTGTGCGCAGACAACCATGGCGAAAGAATTCAAGCTGAGCGCGGAGCGCTTGGAGGAGCTCAAGCAGGAGCTCAACTACCTGAAAACCGTCCGTGAGAAGGAAGTGGCCGACCAGATCAAGGAGGCCCGCTCCTTCGGAGATCTGTCCGAGAACAGCGAGTACGACGAGGCCAAGAACGAGCAGGGCAAGCTCTACTCCCGCATTGCGGAGGTGGAGAACATCCTGTCCAACTATGTGGTCATTGAGGAGCATGAGTCCGACCCCAACTCCGTCCGCCTGGGCTCCACGGTCAAGGTGATGGATCTGGAGTTTGAGGAGGAGGAGACCTACCAGGTGGTGGGCTCTCAGGAGGCCGACCCCATGAACGGCCGGATTTCCGAGGACTCCCCCTTTGGGAAAGCCCTGTTGGGCAAGGCCATCGGCGACGAGGTGCAGGTGGAGGCACCGGCCGGTGTTTTGCGATACCGTATCCTAGAGATTCAAAAGTAAGGAGCCAGAACAATGAGTACTGAAGAGAGAAGTGTCAACCAGCCTGAGGAGCAGCCCTCCCTGTCCGAACAGCGCCTGATTCGCCGCGCCAAGCTCAAGGAGCTCCAGGATGCCGGCCAGGATCCCTTCCAGATCACCAAATACGTGGTGAAGCACCACTCCGCCGACATCAAGGAGAACTTCGAGGCCCTGGAGGGCACCGAGACCTCCATCGCCGGCCGCATCATGTCCAAGCGGGGCATGGGCAAGGCCATCTTCTGTGATCTGCAGGACGTGAAGGGGCGCATCCAGATCTACGTCCGCATCGACGAGCTGGGCGAGGAGGCCTTCGCCAAGTTCAAGAAGACCGACATCGGCGACATCGTGGGCGTGGAAGGCGAGGTCTTCAAGACCAAGCGGGGTGAGATCTCCGTCAAGGCCCACAAGGTGACTCTTCTCTCCAAGTCTCTTCAGCCCCTGCCCGAGAAGTTCCACGGCCTGACCGACAAGGAGATGCGCTACCGCCAGCGGTATGTGGATCTGATCATGAACGAGGACGTGCGCCGCACCTTCCAGATCCGCACCGCCTTCATCAAGCACGTGCGCAAGTATCTGGACGACCGGGACTATCTGGAGGTGGAGACCCCCGTCCTCAACACCATCTCCGGCGGCGCCACCGCCCGGCCCTTCATCACCCACCACAACACCCTGGACATCGACATGTATATGCGCATCGCCACCGAGCTGAACCTGAAGCGGCTCACCGTGGGCGGCTTTGAGCGGGTGTATGAGATCGGCCGCATCTTCCGCAACGAGGGCATGGATCCCAAGCACAACCCGGAGTTCACCACCATCGAGCTGTACGAGGCCTATGCCGACTTCCACGACATGATGGACATCGCCGAGGGCATCCTGTCCACCGCCGCCAAGGACATCCTGGGCTCCTACCAGGTGAACTGGCTGGGCGTGGACATCGACCTGACCCCCGGCTGGCCCCGCCTGACCATGATCGACGCCGTCAAGCAGTATGTGGGCGTGGACTTCGACGCCATCTCCGACGACGAGGAGGCCTGCAAGGCCGTGGAGGCCAAGGGCATCGACCTGGAGGGCTGCGAGCGCACCTGGGGCACCGCCCTGTACGAGGCCTTTGACCAGCGGGTGGAGGAGAAGCTGGTGCAGCCCACCTTCATCACCATGTACCCGGTGGAGGTCTCCCCGCTGACCAAGCGCTCCCCCAAGGATCCCCGGCTCACCGAGCGGTTTGAGCTGTTCATCAACCACTGTGAGTTCGCCAACGCCTTCTCCGAGCTCAACGACCCCATCGACCAGCGCGGCCGCTTCGAGCACGAGCTGGCCCTGCGGGAGATGGGCAACGACGAGGCTGGCATGATGGACGAGGACTTCATCAACGCCCTGGAGTACGGCCTGCCCCCCACGGGCGGCATGGGCATCGGCATCGACCGCTGTGTCATGATGCTCACCAACTCCGACTCCATCCGGGACGTGATCCTGTTCCCCACGATGAAGCCACTGGATTAAAGACCCGTTGCGGCGCAAGGGTTTGCGGGTTTTTCACGAGCCTGAAAGAGCGGTTTTACACCAGTTTTACACCAGTTGGATTCAGCAGTAACACGTTTTTACACCTGATTTTACACCAGTTTTTAGAGAGCCTCCTAAAAGAGAAAGTGCCCGTGGCAGTTGAGCTACGGGCACTTTTTTTATACTTTTTCAGTTATTTTTATACACGGCGGTGCAACAAATGAAATGGGTTTAATTAGAAGCCATTGCGCGGGGGTGAAATGACCGGCTACACACGGCAGCTATTTGAATCCTCTGTCCACAGATTTTCTTTCTCACGATTTTTATATTCTTCCTGCTCTTCAGAAGTTGCCGGCCGGATCATGGCCTTTCCGCAGTCCGGGCAGGTATCCTCAGACGTTCTAAGGAACAGGTAATGACAATTATCACAGGCATATAGCATTTCAATCAGGCCTCGCTTTCGTGTTTACCAGTGTAGCACGGAGCGGGGCTTTTTTCAATCTATCAGGAGGGAGGTCGGCGAGATGAAGTGCCTGCTCAAATATCAATGGGTCAAACTACCCCGCAATCAGCTTCCGCCCGGCAAGGGCATTATGGCCTCTTGGGCTCGATTGGCCTCCCGTGCAGCCTTTAGGACTGGGCAGGCCCGGTACTGCGGTTACACCAACAAAGTGAGTGCCGGGGGCTGGGCAGGCGGCATCGTCGGTCTGAAGAGTATCCTGGCAATCAAACGTCGGCGGCAGGCCCTTGAACATATGGACACTCTGGCTGACCTCGGTTATATTACCTACTCACTGGACACAAAAACAAAGAAACTGACCTATCAAGTCACAGATTGGGTCGTAAGATGCTCTGGCGAGCCCTGTATGGGCCGTGAGGCGGTTTATGCGACAGAGGGGTATGGATTCCTCTGCCTGCCCAGGAACGTCACACAGAGGCTTGCAGAGCGGCATTATCAATTTGCTGAGGCAGACGCATGGCTCGACCTCTGGTGCCACACAGTTTGGCAGGAGCCCAGCAATGCGTTTTCCTTCTCGGCGCCGGCTGTTCAGTTTGGGCAGTACGGCGCTGTTTTGACATTGGAATCCCTTGGCAGGCGTTGGGGATGGGAAAAGACGAAGGTCTGGCGCTTTTTCAGAAAACATGCGGATGCCTTCCCGCTGTATAAGCTGCCAGGCGCTTTCGGCTGCCTCATCTTCAATGCAGTCTATCCGACTGGAGAACAATTCACCTTGCCGTCCCAGGACAAAGTCGAGCGCATTTTGAGAGAAATACGCACAAAAGACGGGAATACGCACGAAAACCAGCAGAGCGACCATGCTCGCATCTGCAAGCTGGTCGCTTGGTACAGTCGTGCAGTGCTGCCCCGGGAACAAGAGGAGCGCCGTGTTGCATCTGAGGACTGCTATATTACGCGCGCGTATTTTTCTCCGTGTAAGATTTTAGAGTATGTTAGGGAGGACTGCCAAGGGATATCTCCAGCGACGCCAAATTTTGAATTATTCCGCGGAACCTTGCCACGGGCCGGGCCTGCGGATCAGGATGATGGAGGTATTGAAAATGGCAGATTTGAAGGCATCCCTCTGTGGTGAACTGCCGAATCAGGATAGTGCGATCCCCCAGGAGCAGCTGCGCGCCTTGCTGGAGCGCAGGGGGATCGTGGGAGATCCGGACATCCCCAATGCGAAAGCCCGGCTTGCGGAGCAGGAGCTTCGCCGGAATATGTACCATAACACCCAGGTCATGCTCAAGCACTACCGGGACATCGTCTGGGCCTTGGAATGCTTCCCCAGTGAAGTCGCACAGGAGCTGGATCAGCCGCTGAAGGATCTGGACGCGCTGCTCAGCGTAGTGGACACGCAGGTGGCGCTGGGGAACGCGAAGTTGGAGCACCGCCTGCTCAGCATTCGGAAGTCCCGCCTGCTGCTGGACCGGATCAATGAGGCCCTGACGGTCCTGCGCCATAAGCCGGGCAACGGGGAGCTGATGTATAACATCATCTTCCAGACGTTCATCACGCCGGACAAGCCCAGCCATACGGATATCCTGTACCGGCTGGATATCTCGGAGCGGCACTATTACCGGCTCCGCCAGCAGGCGGTCAACATCTTATCCATCCGGCTGTGGACGGCCCCAGCCGGCTGTCTGGATGCCTGGCTGGAGCTTTTGACGCTGCTGGAGGGGTGATGTCCTACTCTGCGGCAGAAAAATGGCAGAAAATTGGCAAGGTCGGTGCGGATGACAAGGGGAGTGCAGATGTGCTATCCTGTTATCGTCCAAAACTGGACCTGACGGCAGGGAGCCGCCTTGAAGTGATTGAGAACAGTCGCTTCGAGGCGGCTCTTTGCTGCAAATATGACGAAAAGGAGGGAAGCAAATGGCAAAGGACGAGAGCAGGAGGGATCGCTGGGTGAAGGCGTCCCAACGGCTGCGCAACGCTTTCCAGATGGCGGCGGTATCCTGTTACATGATGGTGCTGTTCGCCCAGCCGGCGGCTGCTGCGGACACCATGTGGACACGGTTCAGCACGATTATCGCAGATGTCTATGGCGAGCTGGTGGGCATCTCTACCATCGTGGCAGTGACTGCGGCTGCGGTGGCGCTGTTGGTGCGGATGATCTCCCGCAATGAGCGGGCCGTCGCAGAGGCGACCAGTTGGCTGAAGAGAATCGTCGTGACCTGGATCGTGCTCAATACCCTGGGCTTTGTGGTCGCCTACCTGCAGCCGCTGATTCAGGGCGGACAGTACACGCCGTCGACTACTCCCTGATTCCAGAAAGAGCAAAATCAAACCTGAGGAGGATATGTCAGTGAAGAACAAAATCTTATCTCTCACCGCATCGCTCCTGCTTTTGACCATGCTGACGCTGCCTGCGGGCGCGGTCAGTTTGGACGTGACGGATCCTGACGCCATGCTCCCGGTCGATATCATCCTCGACCAGGACAACAAGGAGATCCGCAAGGTGTATGATCTCTCGCCCAACACCGATCCCTCCACGCTCCCCATGGGGCAGTTTGAGCGGGATGGCCTCCTGTACGACTGCACCGATGTGCTGCGAGAGGTCATCATCGGCAGTGAGACGCAGGTCATCACCCAGGAAGAGAAGGTGGACAGCGACAAAAAGGACATGGACACGATTTTGTCCCTGCTGCCCCAGGAGAAAGAGGTCACCACGGAAGAGGGGTTTACCGGCACCCTCACGCTGGATCTGGACAGCATCAAGACCGAAGCGGCCGGGTATGGCAGCAGCACCCAGCCGGTCACAGCCACCAGGACCTACCCCAATCTTGCAAACCAAGACCTCAACCATCTGCCGAAAAGCATCACTGAGGGCGGACGGACCCTGACGCTCCAGGATGTCCAGTGGCAGACGGACAACACCTACAACGCCGATGACTATGAGATCGGGGATCGTTTTACTGCTGTCTGCACCTACGGCGGGAGCAAAACAGTCAGTTATGTGACGGGCTATACCACCACAGCCAACTACTCAGGTGAGGTCTACCGCACTGGGGTCACAGTGATCCGCTACACCGTCATTTTCACCGGCACGCCGATGGAGCCTGTTGCGGAGGAGCAGTCTCAAAGCGGCGGCCTCAACTGGCTCATGGTGGCCCTGCCCGCGCTGGTGGCTCTCGGCGCCGGTACCGGAGGAACATACTTTTTCATGAAACGGAAGGAGCGAAAGATGTATGAGGAACTGGCTGAAAGCAACGATGCTGCTGCTGGCCATCACAGCGATGATGGCGACCCCGGCACTGGCGGCGGAGTATGAGTTTGACGACTCGGACGGCCCCATGTATGCTCCGCCCACCTCCGTTGACCAGGTGATCGTGGTTGGCGGAGGGGTGACGGAGAGCAGTAACATCGACCGCAGCAAGAATACCGCCGTCATTGCGCCGCCTTTCGGCAGTCCGGAGTCCTATCTGCCTGGTGCCGGCACGACACTGATCCCCCAGTCCGGAACATCAACTGGCAGCAGCACCATCAGCGGTGAAACAATCTACCTGCCGCCGGCGTCCTACGATGAAAGCACCCCGGCCGCGGATACCAGCCTGAGCAGCAACAAGTTCACCCTCCCGGACGGCCTCTTTTATGAGGACGGCAGCCTGGGCCGGCTGAAGATCCCCTCTCTGGGGCTTTCCGTCAAGGTGTATGAGGACGAAAGCCTGGAGAGCCTTGCCAAAGGCGCCGGGCATTTCAAATCCACCTCCTGCTGGGACGGCAATGTTGGGCTTGCGGGCCATAACAGAGGTGTGGCCAACCACTTTGGACAGATCCACACCCTGGAGGACGGCGACAAGATCACTTACACCACGAAGCTCGGCACGCGCACCTATGAGGTGTTCTATGTGGGGCAGATTGAAGAAACGGATTTCTCCCGCCTGGGCCGGAGCAGCGAGAATATGATCACGCTGATCACCTGTGTCCGAAATGTGCCGGAGATGCGCTGGTGCGTGCAGGCCCGGGAGATCACCTGACAGTATTTTTGCAAAACTGACCTCTTTTCGATGTAATTAAGTCAAATATCAAGAAAAGGGGGAATCAGTATGCGTAAACTGCCCATCCTGCTGTTTACTGCCGTCTTTGCGCTTTCTTTGGCCCTGCCGGCGTATGCGGCGGAAAGCAGCAACGAAGAACTGAAAGCCGCTTCGCAGTACCTGAACAGTCATGGGATCATGGTCGGGGACGGGGAGGGGAATATGAACTTCAGCGCCCCGCTGACCCGCGCCCATCTGGCCACGATTCTTGCCCGGCTGCACGGCGGCTCCGGACAGGTGGAGGAAAGCCGAGACTTCTATGCCGCCCAGTGCCAATTTCAGGACGTTCCAGACTGGGCCCGGCAATATGCCGGTTACTGCGCCTACCACGGCCTCATGGTCGGCTATGGCGATGGCCTTTTTGGCGCGGAGGATCCTGTGACGCCCGCGGCAGCCTGCACCGTGATTCTGCGGTATCTGGCTCTGCCAGACCTGGTGTGGGATTACAACAGCGCCTGCAGCACCGCCTGTGATCTTGGCCTAAGTGAGCCTGCTATGACGGCTCAGGGAACCATATCCCGCGGTGATCTTGCGGTCATGCTATACCGCGCACTGACCGGAAACTTCCAGAGGACCTCCGCTGGAGCGACCGGAGCATCTGTTTCCATCAGTAGCTACAAGGGGAACATCCTGAAGGCGGGTACACGAAGCGGCCTGCTGGTCTATCCGTCGGACGCGCAACTTGAGCTGGTATCCAGCAATCCGGAAATCCTTACGGTAGAGCAGATCGCCGGGAATTGGGTCGCGGTCGCAAAGTCGCCCGGTACTGCAAGCATTTTTGTAGTTGCGGCAGACGGGGAACAGGGCCGTCTTACGATCACGGTATCCGATGTTGACGAAGGTCGGCCGGCAGCAGGAACTGATTACGCAGATAACCTGGAGATCCGAACAGAGATCCTTGCCCTTGTCAATCAGGTCCGGCAGAAATACGGCCAGTCCGCAGCCCCGGCCGATCAGTCGCTCATGGACGCGGCTCAGGACTATGCCACGCGCCGGAACACCTGGCACGACAGCCAGGAGGAGTGTGAAATTGTCCTCGCTCATGGATATCCCTATGGGTTCAGCTGCAATTTAACAGTATTTACCAGCGTGACCGCGGAGGATGTTGCCAAAACCGCAGTGAAAAACTGGGTAAACTCCCCTGGGCATCTGCGAGCAATGCTCGACCCAAAGGCGGACAGTCTGGGCGTCGGTGTGGTGCGGTATGAGGGGGTGACCTACTGCTATTTATTTGTCGGAATGTCCGGCACCATCAATCCATACGCATAATACCTCAAACGCGGAAAGCCTTCCAGCAGCAGCTGGGAGGCTTTTTTCTTACACAATTTTCGAGAAAAGGAGTTTATCTGCATGGAAAAACTGAAACAATTTCCTGCTGCGCAAAAGCGCCTCGTTTGTATCCTGCTGGCGCTGATCTGCATGCTCGGACTCCTGCCCAGCACCGCTTTCGCGGCCGGCCCCAATACCATCGTTATGGAGGATTGCACGCATAACGGTGTCTATTATGAGTCTGCTGCCCTTAGCACCTGTTGGCTGCACCAGATGAAATTCGACTACAACGGTGACACCGTCATGGGATTTTGTGCCGATCACGGAGGCGGCATGGGCTGGTCACTTGAGGGGCATGAATGGAACAATCCCAGGGAAATTACCGACCCCACCGTGAAGACCATGCTGGCGTATTTCTATGCCCACAGCCGCGGGATCTTCACGGACCAGGCCCGCGCCCTGGGGGTGGACGAGGTCTGGAGCAGCGACTATACCTGGACCATGAACGCCTGGGTGCAGGCGGTGGTGTGGCGCTATCAGGAGAATCTCTTCTCTGATCCGGTAGCTGCCTGCGCCGAGGAGCTGCTATACGTTTATAACAATCTGGAGCACACCAACTACACCAGTATTGACGACGTTGTAGACGGGACCACTCTGCGCGACCGGGCGCAGTATATTTTGGATCTGGGAGCCCAGGGCGTCTGGGGCGACTGTAAAGTCTACGAGTACGACTACGCCGGCCCCGGTTCCGCCCAGCATCCGGCCTATGATGTTCAGAGCATCATCATTGGCGACTTGACCGTCACACGGGAGCGGTACCAGATGACCGTCAAAAAGGTGGATGCGACCAATCCCAACCTTGCGCTCCCCGGCGCCCGGTTCCTGGTGCAGAATGCCAACGGCACTTTTAGCCAGGAAGTCGTCACCGGAAGTGATGGAACTGTGACGATCACCAATCTGGAGGCCTCGACTTACTCTGTGACGGAACTGGATCCGCCGGATAATTACCAAATCGACAATGCCGGCCCTCAGTATGTCGTTCTGCCCAGCGCTACTGGTGAAACGACTGCAACTGTGACCTTCACTGACACCCCTATCCGTACGGGCGAAGGCAGCATCCGCAAAGTCGATGCCGATGATCCCACCAAGGGCCTGGCCGGCGCGGTCATCAAGATCGAGGGCGTGGACAATGAGTTCGTGGGCACGTACATCACCGGCGCAGGGGGCTACCTGGAGGACGTGCCCTGGGATGCCATGCCTATTGGTTCTTTTGTCGCGTCTGAGGTGACCCCGCCGAATGGGTACACCACCAGCAGTGATCCTGACAAGGTCCGCCAGGAGTTCTACTGGGACGGCAAGCATGATGTCGATTTGATTTTTGAAAACGACGCCAAGGTCAAAGTTCAGCTGATCAAGCTGGACGACTCAGACAACCCCATCGAGGGCGCCGTGTTCAATGTGGTCAAAGACGCCCAGGTGATTGCCACGGAGGCCACCGACGCGGACGGCAGCATCATCGTTCCCAATGTCACCGAGGGGATGTACGCCTTTTTCGAGGTATCTGTCCCGGCCCCGTATGCCAAACTGCAGCAGCCGGTCATCGCCCATGTGGATCAGGCCACTGTGGACGGCGGCGGCACCGTCACTGTCACAGCGGTGGATCAGATGCTTCCGACCCTCACCATCCTCAAGCGGGACGGACAGACGGGTGAGGTGGTCCCCGGCGCGGTGTTTGAAATCACTGGCATTCATTACGGCTACCACATGGATGTGACCACCGGGCCGGACGGCACCGCGACCCTGACCGGCCTCCCCGTTGACAGCTACGAGGTGACGGAGATCTCCGTCCCGGACCCCTATGTGGTGGCGGCGGAGCCGACTCAGACCATCTGGCTGGGCCCCGGCGATGACCGTCAGTTGATTTTTGATAACCTCAAGCAGCCGGAGCTGACGATTGCAAAAGTAGACGCCGCGGACTCTACCACCCCGATCCCCGGCACCGTCTTTCGGATCGAGGCAATCGACGGCGATTATCAGCATGATGTGACCACCGGCCAGGATGGCACCGTCACCCTGCGGGTTCAGCCGGGCACATACAAAATCACAGAGCTGTCCGTTCCGGCCCCCTACTACCTCCCCGATAAGGACGCAGACCGGGAGCAGACGATCACGCTCAATGCCGGCGATGATAAAGAGGTGACGTTCAAGGACCACAAGGCCCCGGAACTCACCATTTATAAGGTGGACAGTATTGCAGGCGCTCCTGTTGAGGGGGCGCGTTTTCACGTGACCTATGCCAGCAATGGCGAAGCCGCAGATGCACCTGCCACCATCGACTATGGCGAGATCGTCACCGATGCCAACGGCGAGATCAAGCTCCACGAGCAGGGCCAGCGACTGTACCCCGGCGAGTTTACCATCGAGGAAGTTGAGCCTGCCCCTGGGTTCCAGATGAAGGAGCCCACCCGCCAGACAGTCATCCTCCACGGCGGCGAGAGCAAGACGGTGCGTTTTGAGAATACGCCGCTCAACGCAATTATTGTCGAGAAGTATGATTCCGTCACCGGTGAAGCCTTGGCTGGGGCCACCTTCCAACTGAGATTTTTGGGTGGTACCTCGGGCACCGGAGGAACCATCATCGGGCAGAAAGTGACCGGGCAAAACGGCACCGCCATCTGGACCGGCCTCACTGCGGGCACCTATATTTTGGAAGAAGTGGATCCGGCGGATGGATACAGCATTATCCAGTCCTCTGAGACGGTCTACCTGGCCGACAGCGGCGAGCAGTCCGTAATCACCGTGAGGTTCCAGAATATGCCGGACGGGATTTTGCTCGTCCGCAAGGTCTGCGCCACCAACCCCAGCGTTACCCTTCCTAATGCCGAGTTCAAAGTCACCTATGCGGACGGCACCCTCATCGGCGACAGCAACGGCATTTTTAGGACAGATGAAAACGGTGAGATCCGAATTGAGGGTCTGGCCCCCGGCAAGAGCGTCATCGTCACGGAGGTCTCCGCGCCGCCGGGCTATATCATCGACACACAGAGTCAGACGGTGCAGATTAAAGAGGGCAGAACTGTCACATTAACCTTTAAGAACCAGCCCAAGGGCGAGCTGATCATCCAGAAACGGGACAGCGCCACAAAGCAGCCCCTCCCCGGTGCGGAGTTCAGAGTTACAACCGCCGCCGGCTGCGAGGTGGGCTTGGATGGGGTGATCGGTGATTCCACCCTCACCCAGAACGGTATTTTTACGACCGACAGCAATGGAGAAATCCGCATCACTAATCTGGCCCCCGGGGCATACGTCATTTCTGAGATCCGCAGCCCGTCCGGCTATGTGATGGACGCCCCCTCCACCAATGTGGTCATTGGAGAGGGCGGCGATACTCAGACGGTGGTCATTACCAACTCCAAGGCCGGGTCCCTGGTCATCGACAAGCGGGATTCTTTGACAGGGGAGCCGCTGGAGGGAGTAACGTTCAAGGTCACTACTTCTACCGGCGAATTTGTCCCCGACGAGAACGGCTACATTTCAAGTAATGGCCTCTACAAGACGGACAAGGACGGCAATATCCAGATCGACGGGGTGGTGGGTACCTTGGTGGTGACGGAGGTGGAGACCATCCCCGGCTACACCATCGACCCGGCCCATCAGACGCAGACCGTCCAGGTCAATCCCAACGACACACAGACGCTCTACTTTACCAATACCCCCTCGACGACCCTCGTCATTGAGAAGTACATCGAAGGCACTACTACGCCTCTGGAGGGCGTTACCTTCCTGGTGACCGACAGCTCCGGCGCGGTGGTCGGTCCATCCAACGGCGAATATATCACTGACGAGGCGGGCCGAATCGTGATCGACGATCTGGAGCCCGGTACCACTGTCACCGCCCGGGAGATCAAAACGCTGGAGGGCTACGTCCTGGACGGCGCCCCGAAGTCGATTAAAATCAAGGCCGGCGAGGTGCAGATCCTCCGGTTTTACAACAGCAAGCAGGGCACCCTCGTCATCCGGAAACTGGACTCCGAAACCCATGAGCCTCTGGCCGGGGTGGAGTTTGAACTGACCTATGCGGACGGGGGCTATGTGGACGACGCCAACGGGCACCTTTCCAGCAAGGGCCTCTACACGACCGACCAGAACGGCGAGATCCGCATCAGCGGCGTGACTGGAACTATCGTGATCAAGGAGACCAAGACGATTGAGGGGTACACCATCGACGAGGCAACCCGCATCCAGACGGTGGAGGTCAACCCCGAGGACACCCAGACGATCACGGTGTATAACGATCCCATCGGCGGTGTGGAGATCCTGAAGGTTGATGCCAACCGAACCAGCAAGCGGATCCCGAACACGACCTTTGAAATTAGAAAGATCGACGATGAACTGATCGACACCGTCACGACGGATAAAAATGGCCGTGTGTTCTGCGCTCTTGAGAACGGCGCCTACTACGCCGTTGAGATCGAGGCAGGGGAGGGGTATCGCTTAGACGATACGCCGCATTATTTCGAGGTTGAAAACGGCAAGACCATCTCTATCCGCATTGAGAATGAGGCGTTCAGCGGTCTTCTCATCCATAAGGTCGATTCTACCACCGGAGAAGGGATCTATGGCGCGCATTTCTTGGTGTATGACAGCAGTAAAAACCCCATCGGCGAATACGTCAGCGATGACCGGGGCTATGTCTATGTTGAGGGACTCTCCAGCGGGCGCTACTATGTCCGAGAGTTGGACAACGAAGGCTACCTGGTGGATGATGAGCTGAAGACCGTCTATATCCGGGACGGGGCTACCACCGAGATCGAGTGGGAGAACACGCCCATCACAGCCCAGATCCAGATCTGGAAGAAGTCCGCGGACGACAATGCCATCAACGGCTTCCCGGCCGGGACCCCGCTGGAAGGCGCGGTGTTTGAGATCTACAACAAAGCCAATGCCCTTGTGGATACCATCGAGAGCAACAGCAGGGGACTTGCGGTGTCTAAGCCGCTGCCTCTGGGCCGCTATATCGTGAAGGAAGTGTCCAGTCCCCAGTATTACTCCGTCAGCGAGGAAGAAGTGACGGTGTATCTGGAGCATGAGGGCCAGATTGTTCAGATCGAGTTCCTCAACGAGAGCGTCTACACCAATGTGTCCATCGGCAAGAGCGGCTACACAGAAGTCGTGCCCGGCCAGGAGATCCGCTACACCTTCAAGGACATCGCCAACAACTCCACCGTTCCGCTGGACAGCTTCTACTGGCGCGACACGCTGCCGACCGATGCCGTGCGGCTGGATAAGATCATCACTGGCACCTATTCGGCCCGGCTGAACTACAAAGTCGTGTTCCAGACCAACCTCTCCAACACCCAGCGGGTGCTGGCCGACAACCTGAACACCTTGCAGAACTATACCCTGGACGCCTCCCCGGCGGCGCTTGGGCTGGCCTCCAACGAGTATGTGACCCAGGTCACCTTCCTGTTCGGCCGTGTCCCCGGCGGCTTCCGGCAGGTGGAGACTCCGTACATTTATTGTGATGTCCTGTCCGACCTGCCCCACGAATACCGCTTCGCCAACAAGTGCGATGTGGGCGGTATGTGGCGGAATCAGTGGATCCAGGCGACTGACCGGTGGGTGACCATCATCTACCGCGGCGGCCCGGTCCCGACCCTGCCCCGGACAGGCTACTAAGCACAACCGACCGATGATGGGGGCGGCCTCTGTGCCGCCCCCATCCATGTTGAGGAAACGAAACCATGTTAGATTGGATCTTTGAGGGCATAGCGACCTGGGTGGCCAGCGTGATGACCCAGATCATGGATGCCATCTCCGGGGTGTTCATTGGGGCGCTGGGCACGGACATGACCGCGATGGAGGAGTACTTCCCATTCGCTGTCAGTGCCTACACCATCATCCAGTACACGGCCTGGGCGCTGCTCTTTCTGGTGGCGGTCTGGCAGATCTTCCGCGCCTTCAGCGGCCCGCTGGCGGAGACGGAGAACCCTCTCGCCATCCTGGCGCGGGGCGCGATTTTCGGCTTTTTAATCGCCTATGCAAAACCCATCTTCAGCCTCGCCCTGGACATCGCGCGGGCGCCGTACACGGCGCTCATGGACTCCACGCTGGATCCCGGCGACTTTACCTTCGCGGGGATCGAGCAGGCGCTCACCAATGGGCTGACCACCCTCGTCTCAGTATCCACGGTGGTCGGCCTGATCCTTTTGATTATCCTGATGATCGCCCTGGCCTGGAACTACTTCAAATTGCTCCTGGAAACTGTGGAGCGGTACGTGCTCGTGGGCGTTCTCTGCTATACCTCGCCGCTTGCCTACGCCATGGGCGCGTCCAAAGCTACCTCGCGGGTCTTTCAGAGCTGGTGCCGGATGGTCGGCTCCCAGCTGCTGCTCCTGGTACTCAATGTGTGGTTCCTGCGCGCCTTCAACTCGTCGGTCGGCCAGTTCATTGCCAACGGCGGCGCGCTGACCAATGGCCAGGGCAATATCTTCCTATGGCTCTTTTGTGCCCTGGCGCTGCTGAAGATTGCCCAGAAATGCGACAGCTATCTGGCGGCACTTGGCCTGTCTGTGGCCCAGACGGGCAGCAGTATGGGCATGGAGATGCTGATGGCTGCCCGGGTGCTGACCGGCTTCTCCAGAGGCGGAGGCGGGAATGCCGCTTCCGTATTCGGAGGGGGAGCGCGGGGCGGCGCCGGTGCTGCTGCTGCCGGAACGGCCGGCGGTGTCGCCGCCGGCGGGATCCTGTCCGGCTTCATGAACCGATACCGGCCCAACAGCTTTGTCCGCGATGCCGTGGTGGACGGCGGGAGCCGGATGGGCGCGGGCGGCGGCGTAGGCTTCGTGGGCAGGGCCTTCGGCGGCATGGCGGCCCGCAACGGTGCCACGCTGACGCCAAACTCCATATCTTCTGTGGCCACGCGGCCGCCCAACGTCTCCGGCACCATCGGCGGAGAGATCGCCGACCGCAGCATTCCGGGCTATATGCCCCAGCTGGCGGGTGGAGCCGCGGCCAATATGACCTATTCCGGCACCCAGATCACCGGCGGGCACATCAGTACCACCGCCACCGCGCCGGATGGGCGGCAGGCCAAGGTAGACCTATACAGTACCGCCCAGCATGAGGCGCCAAGCACGCCGCACACAGTGGTCACGGCCGCCGACGGGAGTCAGTGGTATCAGGTTGCCTCCGGGGAGGGCATGGGCGCCTTCTATGCCACGCCCACCTTTACTGGCGATGTGTCCGAGGCGGCCCAGGTCGCCGAGGCATTCCCCAGCGCACCGGACGGCACCCTGCTGCGGCAGGTGGACGAAGGGACTCTGGAGGCCAGTTACCCGGATGGCGGGAACAGCCTTTGGTACAACAGCGCCTACTTCCAGGAGCCGGATGCGCCCCATGAGGTTATCCAGGGTGCGGACGGCCTGAGCTGGTACGCGATGACGCCGGCTGCAGCAGTCCCGGAGTTCGAGCCGGAGACACCGGCGCCGTCGGGTGGTGGTCTGAGCCCGTCTGCCCAGTACAACGCGGCGCTCTTTGGCCAGTTCATGCCTGGTTTCGACCAGCCGGTGGTGTCTGTGGACGGTTCCCGGTCCGCCGACGGTATTCTGGAGGTGCGCCACGAGGACGGCACCGGAACGGCTTTCTACGACCGGACCATGTATCAGGCGCCACGCGGCGACTACCATGTGTTTGAAGACAGCGGCGGCAGCCAGTGGTACGCCATCCCCGGCACGCCCGCTGTGGAGCGTCGCCCCGTCTATGAGGACGGCAGGCCGGTCTATGATGGCGACAAGCTGCAGACGACGACGGTGGAGACTATGCGCTACAAATCAACGCCGTCCCGCCACACGCAGCCCCAAAAGCGGCCTGTGACGGAGCGCAAGCCGCCCAATCGGAAGAAACCCTGATCTGCGGGCAGACGCATCCATCTTCGGGCGCGTCTGCCCGCCTCTTTTACCAGAAGCGAGGTGATCCCCTTGTCTGAAGAACAGCGCTTCGGCGATGGGCAGGACAACTACCTGCAAGGCATGCGGCAGGCCGCCGAGGCGGCGCGGCAGTTCGGTTCCGCCGCCGGCGGCGCCGGCGCCGCTGGAGCTGCAGGCTCCGCTGCGGGTGAGGCCGCGGCCAATGCGGCCGCAGCGACGGTGAAAGCAGGAGTAGAGGCTGGCAAAGCGGTGTCAGGAATTGCGGCGGGCACCGCAGTCGGCGGCCCTTGGGGCGCCGTTCTGTCCGCCGCCTGGTCGCTCCGGCACACTCTGTTCAAGATCCTCATTTTTATCTGCCTGTTCCTTCTCTTCATTATCATCGCGGTGGTGTCCCTGCCCTCCATCGTGTTCAACAACATTTTCCACACTGATCCATCCACCGTCGATCCCAACGGGCCGACGGAGGTGTCCGCAAACTTCGATGACCTGTCCGCCGTGGTGTCAGACTGTATCCAGGCCGGCTATGATGCCGCCCTGGCCAGGGTAGATCAAATCATCGCGGACGGCGGCTATGACTATGAGCTTTCCATGGAGGCGCTGGTCAACAACGCCCTCGTATCCGCGGACTACGACACCTGCTACGCCCTGGCGGCCTACTCCGCGTCCATGGGCCAGCGCGGCACCACAAAGGCGGATCTGCAGAGCAAACTCAATGCGGTGGCCGATCAGATGTATCGCGTGACCTATGAGGTAAAGGAGGCGCAGGTCCCGGCAGAGAGCAGGGAAGATACAGATGAGGCGGGGGAGGGCAGTGATTCGGAATCGGAAGAGGAGCCGGAAATGGAGACGGTGGAATATGTCGTCTGCACCATCCATCCCTTCGACCAGTCCGTGATCCTGGATGCCTTCGGAGTGGATGTGGACGCCACCTATGACCAATTCAGCATCACCTATGGCGAGGCCATCCTCAATATGTCCAATGCCCTGAAGATGACCATGTACGGAACCGCCAGCGACGGGAGCGTGCCGCCGATCAGTGATGCGGAACTGAACCTGTTCCTGGCCAGCCTGGACTGCAGCGGCAAGCGGAAGGAGCTGATGCGCTGCGCCCTGTCCCTGGTGGGCCGTGTTCCTTATTTCTGGGGCGGGAAAAGCGCCCCCGGCTGGAACAGCGAGTGGAACACGCCAAAGCTGGTGACTTCCGCCGGCTCCAGCAGCACAGGAACGATCCGCCCCTACGGGCTGGACTGCTCGGGGTTCACGGAATGGGTCTATCAGACGGCGCTTGGCGTCACCCTCTACGACGGGACATGGAACCAGTGGGATGCCACCCACGCCATCACCGAGGAGGAACTGCTGCCCGGCGACCTGGGCTTTATGGCGGTGCCCGGCACCGTCCCGGTCAATCATGTCCTGCTCTATGCGGGCGAGGACGTCGACGGAAATAAGCTCTGGGTCCACTGCGCCAGCGGAACAGGGGTGGTCCTCAACTCACCCGATTATGTGACCCAGTACCGCCGCAGGAACGACGTTGACCTTGAGGGCGACCTTGTCCCGGCGGCGCTTGATGTGGAGGAGGCCGGCGCAAGTGGATGACCGAGAGTTCAGCAATGTCTATACGATCCCGCCCAACTACACCGATTCCGGGAAGCTGTTGGGCGGTATGCTGGAGACCCGCAACACGATAGAGGCTGTGTTTTTGCTTCTGCTTGTGGGCTACCCAGAACTGATGTGGATGCACCTGCCGGTCACAGCAAAGGTCGTGGTGATGACCATGACGCTGCTGCCGATGGGAGTATTCGCGCTCATGGGGATCGGCGGCGATTCCCTGCTCCAATTTGCCACACACATCGTTCTGTTCTGGATGCGGCGTCGCCAGCTCCATTACAGGAGGATAGGTTATCACTATGGCACATCAGACACGCACAGGAAACACCCGGGGGCGAAAGGCTCCGCCTGGCCGGGGAAGGCAGGCCGAGCGCCTGGAGTTCGTCCAGGACTACATCCCGATCAAAGACCTGCGAAACGGCATCGTTGAAACCACGGACGGCCGCTACCTGAAGATCCTGGAGATCGAGCCCATCAATTTCCTGCTCCGCTCCAATGAGGAGCAGTGGGGCATCATCTCCACCTTTGCCAGCTGGCTCAAGATTTCGCCCATGCGCCTGCAGTTCAAATCCGTCACCCGCAAGGCCGACTCAGACCGCTATGTGGCCGGCCTGGAGGCGGACATTGAAAAGGAAGATGTTGCCGCCTGCCGGGAACTGGGCGAGGGCACCATCCGTTTCATCCAGGAGGAGGGGAGCCGGGAGGCCCTGACCCGCCGGTTTTTCCTGATCTTTCAGTATGAGGCGGTGCGCCGGCAGTCAGACACCGACTACGGGGAGGTCTACGCCGCCCTTCAGACGGTGACCCAGAACGCCAGGACCTACTTCGCCCAGTGCGGCAACAGTATCGTGCAGCCCAAGGATGAAGACGCCTTTGTGGCGGAGATCCTCTATATGTACTTCAACCGCCGCTCTTGCGTAGAAGACCCCTTTCAGAGCCGGCTCAACCGCGTAGTGGTGGATGCCATGACGGCAAAGAAGCGGGTGGTAGGCGTGGATCCCGTGCCAAAGATCCGGGCCGTCAATTTCGTGGCGCCCCGAGGCCTCGATCTGAGCCATCCGGGCTATATCGTCATGGACGGTATGTACTACACCTACCTCTACATCCGCAAGAGCGGATTCCCGCAGCAGGTGCGGGGCGGCTGGATGTCCTCCCTGATCAATGCAGGCGAAGGCGTCGATGTGGATCTGCACCTTCGCCGGGAGATCCGCGGCAAGACCATTGACCGGGTGGCCCAGCGCATCCGGCTCAACCGCACCAAGCTGCGGGAACTGCAGGACACATCCACGGACTATGAGGAGCTTGCCGGCTCCATCCAGGCAGGCTACTACATCAAGCAGGGCCTGTCCAGCCGGAATGAGGACCTGTTCTATATGACGGTGCTCATTACAGTGTCTGCCCCCACCCTTGACGAGCTCCAGTGGCGCAAGCAGCAGATGACCGACCTGATGAAGTCCATGGACATCCAGGTGGGGGACTGCCTGTTTCAGCAGGAGGCGGCGCTTCGCTCCACTATGCCGTTTCTCTACCTCGACCCCAGCCTGGAGCGCAAGTCCAAGCGCAACGTGCTCACGTCCGGGGCTGCATCCACCTATATGTTCACGAGCTTTGAGCTCTCGGACGACAACGGTATCCTGCTGGGCCTCAACCGGCACAACAACTCCCTGTGCATCGTTGACCCTTTCAACACCAAGGTCAATAAGAACGCCAATTATACCATCTGCGGCACCTCTGGCGCCGGCAAGACCTTTACTATGCAAGTGATGGCATTACGATTAAGAATGCGCGGCGTCCAGTGTTACATCCTGGCGCCCCTCAAGGGCCATGAGTTCAAGCGAGCCTGCCATAAAATCGGCGGCACTTATATCAAACTGGCACCCGGCTCAAGCGCCTGCATCAACGTCATGGAGATCCGGCCCACCCTCACACCGGAGATGGAGCTGATCGACGAGCTGGATTACAGCGATATCGACTCCATGCTGGCGAAAAAGATCCAGCAGCTGATGATCTTCTTCTCCCTCCTGATTCCGGATATGTCCAATGAAGAGGAGCAGTTGCTGGACGAGGCGTTGGTAAAAACCTACGCCAACTTCGGCATCACCCACGACAACAGTTCCATCTATGAGGATCCCGGCAGCGGAAAGGTCAAGACCATGCCCATTCTGGGCGACCTCTATGAAGTGCTCAAGGAGAGCCCGCTGACCGCCCGCCTTGCCACCATCGTCAGCAGGTTCGTCACCGGCAGCGCCCAGAGCTTCAATAGGCAAACCAACGTTAACCTTGACAACAAGTATGTGGTGCTGGACATCTCGGAACTGAAAGGCAAGATGCTCCCGGTCGGTATGATGATTGCGCTGGATTATGTGTGGGACCAGGTCAAGGCAGACCGCACCAAGCGCAAGATGATCTTCATCGACGAGATTTGGAAACTGATCGGCGGAGCTGCCAACAAGCAGGCGGCTGAATTTTGCCTGGAGATCTTCAAAATTATAAGGGGTTATGGAGGAGGGGCCCTGGCAGCGACGCAGGACCTGTCCGATTTCTTTGGCCTGGAGGACGGCCGATACGGCAGAGCAATCCTTAATAACTCCAAAACCAAGATTATCCTGAACCTGGAGCCGGATGAAGCCGAATATGTCAAGGACGTCCTTAAACTCACAAGGACGGAAATCCGAAGCATTACCCAGTTTGAACGCGGCGAGGCTCTCATTTCCAGCAACAGCAACAAGGTGCCTGTCATCATCAAAGCATCCCGAGAAGAACAGCAGATGATCACCACTGACCGGGCCGAGCTGGAGGCCATGCTGAACGAACTGAAAGCGGTAGCCGATACCGCAGATGCAACTGCCGTGCCGGAGTGTAAGGCGGCCGAGGAAGGCCTTGACCAGCAGCCGGACACGCAGAGCCCGTAAATGGTGATCCGAAAGAGTATCATATTATTTCAAATAAGGAGGGCAGCAATATGAATCTTCCCGCACCTTTGCCTCCTGCAGAGCAGGCCCACTGCCGTCGAACAGCGGCACTTTCCGAACTGCTGGCCAGATTAGCCAGCCTGCCGGACTCCGAGGTGAGAACAGTTACGCAGTCCGCTCTTGTTCACGATATTGGCAAGACGGCCATCCCTGCCGATATCCTCTTCAAGCCTGGCCCCCTGACCGAGGAGGAGCGTGCGCTCATGCGTATGCACACCACCGTCGGCGCACATATCCTGAGCCATACCCACGAGACCATGCGTACAGCCTCGGCCGTGGCGCTGCAGCACCATGAGCGCCTCGACGGTAGCGGCTATCTTGGCCTTCGTGGGAGTGAGATCCATCCCCATGCGAAACTGGTTGCGGTAGCCGATGTCTTTGATGCACTGCTCTCGCCACGGCCCTATAAGCGCCCGTGGAGCATCCGCCGGACTGGTACCTATATGTCCGGCCTTGCAGGCGTGAAGCTGGACGCCAAGTACGTAAGGCTCCTGCTGGACAACATTCCGCAAGCTCTGGAGCTGTACCGAAAGGAAATGCACATAACAAGCAAAATACGCATTCCCACCGATTATACACATAGAGGAAGGAGGGAGACCGGCCTATGCTGTTGCAGGAAGAACAGTACATTATCCATTGGCTGACAGAGTATGGGGCCCTGACCAACACACAGGTCGTCCGCCTGCTGAAGGATAAGCCGCCCCAGACGGCTGAGAAGATCATTCGGGGATTGAAGCGTGACGTACTGCTTTACGACATCTCCGGCGGGTACTATCTGGGTGTCGATCCCATGTGCCAGCCAGATCCGCGCATGATTCTCGCGGTATGGGTGCTTTTGCAGTTCATTGATAAGGTGGAACCCATGGCCCACTATCCGGCCACCTATCCGTCACAAATCTTCTTCCTCAAGGAGGACATCGGCTATGAGATCGTGGTCCTTTATGATGGAGAGCAGCATCTGGCCCGCCTGCTTCAACCACAGGAGGATCTGCGGTACATCTTTGTCCTGCCCCATATCCGCATGGCGCAGGAATTGGTGCTGCCGAATGTCCCGTGCCTGTTTGCCACAGTAGACTACAACGGTCAGGAGGTGCCCAATGTGCGATTTTACACAGAGAGCGAGGGCGGTGGGGATGGCACAGTCTGATTTTGGACGGGCTTTGGCTGGGGCCGAGCGCCGGATGGAGCGTGCGGCCATAGAGCTTACCCGTACCCGCCGCCTGTTGGAGCAGGAGGACATGGCAGGTGCTTTCGGATCTGCCTTTGCTTTTTCTGCAGAGGTGGAAAAGCTGGCCCTGCTTGCACGGGTACTTCCAGCCTATACCGGGCATCCGAAGGCGACAGAGCTGACAGAACAGATGCTGCTGGATACCGTGCCTATTGAGATGGGCTATGCCAGACGGGGCTGGTTCGTGCTGAAGATCCCCGCACTTCTGCCGAAGAAGGGAAGCGGCTCGCCGATCTATATCCAGCAGTATCTTTATCCCGCCCTGCGCCGGTATTTTGACGGCAAGCCGCCGGCGCTTTACCGCAGCTGCGTGCTGGCCTACCGGCATGTGTATCAACACGACCGCCCGGAGCGTGCCTACCGCGACCATGACAACATCGAGGTCAACATGGTGACCGATATCATTACACTCTACCTGCTGCCAGATGATGCCCCACGGCGATGTGCCCACTACTACTGCAGCGCCGCCGGGGAGGTGGACTGCACGGAGATCTATGTAGTTCCTACCAGCCGGTTCCCGATGTGGTTGGAAGCGGCACAGACAGACGATTTGGAGGAGGAGAAGCTATATGAAACGAGCGAAATATGGACCTAAAAAGATACGGGAATTTAAGCCCGTTTCCAGGCCTCAAGCACACGTAAATCCGAAACGACGCAAAATCCCCGAAAAGACAAGGGTTCCCAAGCATGACATGGAGCCGTTTTACGGCAAAGAGAGAAACAGCCATGCCTTAAAATCTGACGACGCCGGGCAGTCCTGATGATTACGCTACGGCCCGGCAGTCATGTCTATCGTCTGCTCCTCCTACTGGCCATTTGCGGCGAATACCCACATCGCTCCCTGTACTTGCTGGGGAGTGTTCGGACGCTGGAGGAGCTGGTCAGAAGGCTGGAGGTAGTGCAGCACTTCCGCACCCCCGCCGGGGCAGACCTCGGCACTTGCAAAATGCTCACCACCAGCGGGAGGGGGAACAGGCGGACGATCCGGCTGTATAAGAGCGCCCTATCGCTCCTGCAGGCCCTGCACCCGGCAGCCCTCAGCTGGTATCTTGCCGCCACCGGCGGTCACCGCTTTTCCGGGAGTGTAAGCCATGTGGAGCGAAATCATCGGGTCGCGGAATCGGTGGCAATCTGTATGGGGGCCGGAGTGGAAACACGCCCCTTCCTGCTGCCGCCCCTGCAGAAGCAGGCGATCCGGCAGGTCGTGCCGGCATATGCCTGCTTTTACCCGGCAAAATCGGTCAAGCAGCTGGACAATACCGAGATGAACAAGACCATCTTCACCCGCCTCACCGGCGCCATCTTCAGCCCGGGGTACTGTTACGCCGTCTACAACACAAGGGACGCCGTGATGAAGTGGAGCGGGATGGGCGAGTTCAAGACCGCCCGGCACCTGGAGGAGCTGGCCCGCATGAATGCGGGCCCCGCCCGGGCAGACCATGCCATCCTGCTGGGGGAACATATGGACCTGGCGCTGCAGACCCTGCTGGAGTCCGACAAGAGCCGGCGCATGGAGCTGCGCTTTGACCGGATCTATCCCCATGTGCATTTTATCCCCATGACCGAGCAGGGCACCCACCTCCTGCGCCTCCTGACGCTCCCAGACTGGCATGAGCAGGTGCTTGCCGCGGTATTCCCGGAGCGGATGCGTGTGAGGATGCCCGGCGTGATGGAGTATGATGCACAGGATGGGAACACTCTGATCCTCTCCCACCTGGACGGCGACATCGCCCGACTGGTGCGGGTGCGGCAGGCGCTGGAGTACAGCGGCGCGCCGTATGAAATCCTGTGCTACCCCTGGCAGAGTCAGTTTGTGGACAGGTACATAGGCGGTCGGGCGCAGCTGCGGGAGATCGGCTTGCCGGATCTGGAAGATGCCCTCGGACTCAGAGTAGGGGAGGGGGCAGACGAAGGGAGTTGATGCGATGAAAAGTAAATCTGTGCGCGCAGCGGGGATCGTCCTCGCCGTGATCCTGGGTGTGGCGGCGCTGCTCTATCTGGGCGGCCTCATCAGCCAGCTCACCATTGGCTACCAGAAGTGGCTGGCCGACGGCGGCATGACCGGCAAGGCCACCATGGGGACCATCTATTTCTCGCCCCTTGCGTGCTGGCGCAGCGCCATGACGGGGAGCGGCCTGAAATGCACCCTCTTCACGGCGGTGCTGGCAGGCGGCCTGTTCGCATTCGTCCGGCTCCAAAACCGATTTGGGAGCAACGACTACGACCCCCGCAATTTTACCCGCAGCAAGCGGGGCACCTACGGCACATCCGGCTGGATGAGCGAGAAGGAGATGCGCTCCGTGCTGGAGGTGGCCGGTCCGGAGCGTGCAAAGGGGATCATCCTGGGCAAGACGGAGCGCGGCTCCGTCATCTGCCTGCCGGAGGACACCCGGCTCAATAAGCACATCGCCGTCTTCGGCGCCAGCGGCACCATGAAGTCCAGGGGCGTCATCCGGCCGGCCCTGTTCCAGAGCATCCGGCGCGGCGAGTCGGTGGTGGTCGCGGATCCAAAGTCGGAGATGTTCGCCGACACGGCGGAGCTATTCAAGAAGCACGGCTATAAGGTGCGGGTCTATAACCTCCTGCAGCCGGAGTACAGCGACTCCTGGAACTGCATGTTCGACCTGGGCGGCGACACACTCATGGCCCAGATCCTCACCGACGTGATCATCTCCAACACGAAGGGGGATGAGAAGGGCGACCACTTCTGGGACAACGGCGAGAGCAATCTGCTCAAGAGCCTGATCCTTTATGTGGACCTGGACAGCACCCGCACGCCGGAGGAGCGGAACCTGGCCGCCGTCTATCAGATGCTCACTCAGCACACGGAGAAGGAACTCACCATGCTCTTTGACCGGCTGCCCATCGGCCATCCGGCCAAGGGGCCGTACAGCCTGTTCAGCCAGGCCAGCGACACCGTGCGCGCAGGCATCGTCCTGGGCCTTGGCACCAGACTCCAGGTGCTCCAGAGCGAGGCTGTGCGGCGGATCACCCGCAGTTCCGACATCGACCTGTCTGAGCCGGGCTGGAGCAAGTGCGCTTATTACATCATCCTGGATGATCAGAACTCCTCCCTGGAGTTCCTGTCGGCCCTGTTCTTCGCCTTCCTGTTCATCAAGCTCGTGCGCTACGCCGACAGCACCCCGGAACAGCGATGTAAGGTGCCGGTCAACATCATCCTGGACGAGATGAACAACATCGGCACCATCAAGGATTTCGGCAGGCGGCTGTCCACCATCAGGTCGAGAGCGCTCCAGGTCATCATGTGCTCGCAAAGCCTTCCCCAGCTGCAAAACCGCTACCCAAATAACCTGTGGGCGGAGCTGCTGGGCAACGCCGACACCCAGATCATGCTGGGCGCCACGGATGACGTGACTGCGGAGTACTTCAGCGCCCGCAGCGGGGACATGACGGTAGAGGTCAACTCCACCATGACCACACGGCAGAGCCTCGCCCTGGCGCAGGTCATCCCCCAGTACCGCTACACGGAGGGGATCGGCCGGCGGCGGGTGCTGACCCCGGACGAGGTGCTTCGGCTGCCCAATGATGAGCTGCTGATCATCCTGCGCGGCCAGAAGGTGCTCCGGGCCAAGAAGTTCGACTTCACCGAGCATCCCTATGCCAAAGAGTGCGAGCGCACCAGTATCCAGCGCTACCAAACCGACCCGGCGCCGGCTCAGCCGCCGGAGCCACCGGCTCAGTCCATGCCTGCTGAACCCGATATGGACAAACCGCCCGGACCGGCGCCTGCCGCCGCCGCAAAGCCGCCCGTTAAAGCGAAACCGCCACAGGCAAAGCCGAAGGCGCCCGTCCCAAAGTCGCCGTCATCCGGCGGTCAGCCCTCGGAACTCCCCGCAAAGCCCGCCAAACGGCCCAAGACGCTCTACGAGAGCTCCCGGCCGCCGGCGGATTTTTAATTGTCCGCCCCCATAACCCACATCATCAACCAAAGGAGGAACCCATACCATGGCAAGAACCAAGAAAGAGATTGAGGAACAGGCTCCCGATGCGGAGCCGGAAACCACCGGGACTGAGTCTGATCCCGTCCCCCAGACTGACCAGGAAACGCCGCCCGGCGAGGTGGCCAATGCCGGTGTGACGGACCTGGAGCTGGCGGCTGCCAAGAGCCTGGATCCCGACGCGCCCCAGACCGACCTGGAATCGGGCGACGATCCCGATGGCCAGGCAGCTCCGCCCCAGACTGACCCGGAATGGGACCCGGATAGCCAGTCTGAGTCTGGCCAAGGAACCTTTTCCTCCCAGACTGACATGGAATCCGCCGACTCGAATGCCGGTTCCCAGACTGACCTGGAACCGGCTGAAGAACCCGGCGGTGGCCAGGCATTTGATCCCACGGCCGATCTCGGTTCCCAGACTGAGCCGGAAACGGAACCGGACGACGAAGCCATGCCCCAGTCTGAAGGGGACGCTGCGGCTGAAGGGGACGCCGAGCCGCCTGTCGCGCCCCGACGCAGGCGGACCTCCCGCAGGAAAACGGCAGAGGTGCAGGACGAGGATGATAAAGCACCCTCTGAAGAGGATCAGCCTAATGATGGTCAGCCCCAGAAACTCCGCATGCCGGGCAGGCGCCGCCAGCGGGTGGTATCCATCGACGCTGAGCGGACGGTGGAGACGGATACGGACCGGCTGCGCAACGACCTGCTGGACCTGGTGGAGTCCCTCAAGAGCAAGAAGATCCTCACCGGTGCGATCCAGGGCGTGGAGCGGCTGGCGGATAACCCGGAGATGTCCTATGCGGTCATCTACCACGGCGACTTCAAGGTCATCATCCCGGTGCTGGAGGCCATCGAGGAGCCGGAGGACTACCGCGGCCAGCCCAAGGGCGACGTGCTCCACTACCTGCTCAACAAGCGGCTGGGCGCGGAGGTGGATTACATCGTCAAGGGCATCGACCAGGAACACAACGTGGTGGCGGCCAGCCGGCTGGAGGCCATGGCGCTCAAGCGCAGGGAGTACTACTTCCGTACCGACCGGGACGGCAACTACCAGATCTATGAGGGCATCCGCGCCGAGGCACGGGTCATCTCCGTCATCCGGGCGGGCATCTTTGTGGACCTGTTCGGCGCGGAGTGCTATATCCCCCTCCGGGAACTGTCCTACCAGCGCTGGGTGGACGCCGCGCAGCACTATCAGCCCGGCCAGCGCGTGCTGGTGCGGGTGCTGGAGGTGGACCGCAGCGACCGCAGCCGTCCCAGGGTGACCGCCTCGGTGAAGCAGGCGATGGAGAACCCCTATGAGAAGGCGCTGAAGAAGTATGTGGTGGGCAACCGCTATGTGGGCACCGTCAGCATGGTCGATCTCAACGGCGTGTTCGTGTCCCTGGACGGCGGCATCGACTGCCTTTGTACCTATCCCAAGCGCGGCCGGCCGCCCCGGGGCGCCAGGGCGACGGTGCGGATCCTGGGCATCAACCACGAGAACAACCGGATCTGGGGCGTCATCACCCACATGTCCACCACGCGCTGAGGGGAGGGGAGCGGACCATGACGATCCAGAGACGGCTCCGGGTGACCCTCCTGACCGCCCTGTGCCTGGCCATGTGCCTTTGCACCACGGCCTTCGCGGATACGGACGGCACCGAGCCGAAGATCACCCAGCAGCCCGACCAGCTGGTCCTTCAGCTGGGCACGCGCTGGGCAGGCGTGGAGTTTGAGCTGCGCACCGACGCCGGTGTCTTCCCGGCCCCCATCATAGTGGACGAGACTGGTGTTCTGACCATGGATCTGGGCGGCAGCACCACCTACACCCTCAGCTGCATCAACTCCACCGTCCCCATCCCTGACCCGCCCGCAGAGCAGGTTCCTGATACCCAGCAGCAGCCGGACAGCTCAGCCCAGCAGCCTTCCGGACAGGTACAGCAGCCGCAGGAGCAGGTCCCCGCCGGAGAGCCTGCCGGCGTCCCCATCGCTCCTATGGTGGTGTTTTTCATCGGCCTCGCCTGCGGGATCGGCGGCCTCGTGGCCCTCTACTTCGCCAAGCGGCGCCGCCAGCAGGCCGACTACGACGAGTGGGCGGAGGAGGATGAGGAGCAGTACTGACCGGCAAAAACCGCCCCAGACTGAGATAAAATCTCCCAGACTGAGATGGGCAAAAAAGTGGCGGAAATCGCGGCAAAACTGCGTTTTTTCATTGACTATTTGCCGGCATCCTGTTATAATTTCATTGTAGCAAGATACTGCGCGCAGGCTCTCGATACGCCGGGGCGCCTTGGCGTCAGACCTGCCGGTGCAGGCGGGGAATCGTGACGGAGCCGCTGTCCCGCGGCCCCACAAAGCGCAGGTCTTGTTGATAAAATATGTGGCCGGAAGGCCGCTGAAATACAGTGCAGAGTCAATGGCTGGATGCGACACCAATACTCCAGCGCCTGGCTCTGCATTGTCTTTTTTCAGCGGGCTTCCGGCCTTTTTTGTTTTTCTGCCGGCTGTGACAAGGCCGGTGCGAGTAGGAACTATGGAAGATCTCTTCCGGAAAGGTGGGATACAAGGTGAGCAAGAGATCAAGACGCAGCCGGACAGGGGTGCTGCCCGGCGCCGGACGCCTGCGCTGCCACTGCGGCAGCCCCGCGGTGCTTCGAAGCGCGGAGGGCCTTTGCAGGACGCACCGGCCGGGTGCGATGGCCTATGTCTGCTCCCGGTACCCGGCATGTGATTCCTATGTGATGGCGCACCCGGGTACCTTGGAGCCCATGGGGAGCCTGGCCGGGCCGAAGCTGCGGCAGCTGCGCTATGCCGCGCATCGGGAGTTCAACAAACTGTATCAGTCCGGACTCATGAGCAAGCGGGACGCCTACCAGTGGCTGGCCATGACCGTGCAGGCGCCTATGGCCCACGCCCACATCGGGCATCTGGGCGAGTATTACTGTCAGGTGGTTATTGATGAAAGTAGAAAACTGCTCCAGGAGCGGCTGGAGCAGCAAAACAAATTGAAAGAAGTATCAGGAGGTGCATGATATGCTGTCGCCGCTTACGAAGGAGCAGCGGATGAAGGTAGAAGAGAACATGGGACTGGTGGGCAAGGTGATCCAGGACTGCGTCCATACCCTGGGCACCGGGAGCATGTTCGACTACGACGACCTGTTCCAAATCGGCTGCCTGGGGCTTTGCAAGGCGGCCCAGACAGACAAGCCGGGGCACACGGTGGCCTTTTCCACCTACGCCTACCGGCTCATTCGCAATGAGATTTATACCGAACTGGAGCGCGCCACCCGCCGGGGGCGGGAGGTTGCCACCGATCCTGCCGAGCTGCCCTGCACGGTGCTGGACGATGATACCCCGGAGCAGCGGGAAGCCTGCTCGGCGCTCCTGGCGCGCCTGGAGCGGGCGGAGGCCGGGGCCGCCGGCGTGACGGCCAAGGGGTTCCAGGCCATCCGGATGCTGATGGACGGGTACACCAACCGGGAGATCGGGGAGATGTTCGGCGTGCCGGCAAACCATGTGACGGCGTGGGTGTCCAGGGCCCGCAAGGCCCTCGGCGCTTCAGAGTGATGGGCAGGTGAGAAATGGGAATTGCTTTTCCGGCCGGAACCACCTATAATGGCACTTAGATTTTGTGTTTGTGAGGTTTCGGCCATGGGGAGAGCATCCACGAGAGAGAATAAGAACATCTATCAGACCACCCGGGAGGCCATGCACCTGACCCGGGAGGCCGCCGGCGAGCTGCTGGAGTCCATTCCGCCCGAGCGCATCGAGAAGATCGAGAACGAGCGGTCCCTGCCCCACCCGGACGAGGTGCTGACCATGGCGGAGAAGTACAAGCAGCCGGGCCTTTGCAACTACTACTGCGCCAATCAGTGCCCCATCGGGCAGGAGTATGTGCCGGAGGTGAAGATCAAGGACCTCTCCCAGATCGTCCTGGAAATGCTGGCCTCCCTCAACTCCATGAACCGGCGCAAGGACCGGCTGATCGAGATCACCGCCGACGGCGTCATCAGCGACGACGAGCTTGAGGACTTCATCCGCATCCGGGAGGAGCTGGAGCGCATCTCCATCGCGGTAGAGACGCTGCAGCTGTGGTCGGAGCGGATGCTGGCCACCGGCGCCATTGACGCTGAACGGTATGAGGAATATGAGCGCCGGCGTGCGGAGCGGGATTGAACCGGGTATTTTGCCGCGGCAGTGGAAATAGAGGGGCCTAATTTGCCAAACCGATGCTGGAAGCCGCTGGTGCGGGATGGTAGAATACGGGTAAGCAGAGAGAGCAGATGCTCCTGTGAAGTTTGCGCAGCGAGGTGACGGCGATGGATCCAAAAACGAGACTCCTGGCGATCCGCCTGATGGAGAACCTCCGAAAAAATCCCGCTTACGCCCAGACACTGGGCGTCCAGGTGACCTTAAAGAGATCCGCCTGAAGGGTTGGGCTCCCATTCCGATCCGGCGGCGGCTGAGGGCTTCACAGCTGGGTGAAGCCCTCTTTTGCAGAGAGAATTGATGCCTTGGGAAGGGAAAGGAGCGAAACGAGATGAACGGCTATGACCAGCAGCTGAAGGAGCTGCTCGCCCAGTGCGCCCGCAAGAAGAAACTGGAGGCCTCGGCCGCGGAGCTGCGGCGCCAGCGGGATACCTACGCCGCCAGGGCGGAGGAGCTGAAAGAGGCCATGCGGGAGGAGCAGGCGGATGTGGACCGGCTGGAGGGCCGGAGCCTGGCCGCCTTCTTCTACAACGTGGTAGGGAAGATGGACGAAAAGCTGACGCGGGAGCGGCAGGAGGCCTACGCCGCCCGGGTGCGGTATGACGCGGCGGCCCGGGAGCTGGCCGGTGCGGAGGAGGATCTGGCCCGGTGCCAGGCGGAACTGGGCACCCTGGACGGCTGCGAGGAGCGGTACGCCGCGCTGCTCCGGGAGAAGACCCAGGCGGTCAAGGCCGCCGGCGGCGCGGCCGCGGAACAGATCCTCCGCATGGAGGAGCGCGAGGCCTACTTAGAGAGCCAGGAGCGTGAGCTGGGGGAGGCGTCCGCCGCCGGGCAGAGCGCCCTGGCGACGGCCGATGAGATCCTGGAGAGCCTGAGCAGCGCGGAGGGCTGGGGCACCTGGGACCTGATTGGCGGCGGGCTCATCGCCGACCTGGCCAAGCACAGCAAGCTGGATGAGGCCCAGGCGGCGGTGGAGTACCTGCAGTCGCAGCTGCGCGCCTTCCGGACAGAACTGGCCGACGTGACCATCAGCGCCGATTTCCAGGTCAATATCGACGGCTTCCTCCGATTTGCTGACTATGTGTTCGACGGTATCTTCGCCGACTGGGCGGTGCTGGACCGGATCAACCAGGCCCAGGCCCAGGTGGAGGACACCCGGGCGCAGATCTGCGCCGTCCTGGACCGCCTGGGGCAGATGGCGGACCAGGCGGAGCGGGAGCGGGCCGGACTGCGGCAGGAGATCGAGGGCCTGGTCAGCAGCGTGCCCATGTAGGATAAATCGCTAAGCGGTATGGGAAACAAGAGGGAATAAGGAGAATAACGAGTATGGATGATGACGCGGGCGCCCAGGCGCCCCAGCTGCTCTGGATCAACTGGACGGACCAGGTGGTGTCCTTCCATCCAGAGGAGGGGTTTGAGCCGGTGGCGTTCCCCGACCACGACGCCATGCTGGCGTATGTGTTCCAGAAGACCTCCAACGGCTTTCGCATCCAGTGAGAGACCGTTGGGAGAAAATCGACTGCAAGGAGTAACCCATGAAATTGATCATTGAGCACCTGTCCAAGCGCTTTGAGCAGAAAGAGGTGCTGAAGGACATCGGCTTTACCTTTGAGGAGGGGAGGATCTACGGCCTGTTAGGCCGAAACGGCGCCGGTAAGACGACGCTCTTCAACTGCCTGAACCGGGACATCAAGGCCGACAGCGGCAGCTTCTGCCTGGAGGAAAACGGCGTGCGCCGGGAGGTGGCGGCGGAGGACATCGGGTATGTCCTCTCCACGCCCACGGTGCCGGAGTTCCTCACCGGCCGGGAGTTTCTCAAGTTCTTTGTGGACATCAATTCTGACTCCATCCGGGACCCCAGGCCCCTGGATGAATACTTTGCGGAAATGAGCATCGCCCCGGAGGACCGGGACAAGCTCCTGAAGGACTACTCCCACGGCATGAAGAACAAGATGCAGATGCTGGTCAACATCATCGCCCAGCCCAACATCCTGCTCCTGGACGAGCCGCTGACCAGCCTGGACGTGGTGGTGGCCGAGGAGATGAAGAACCTGCTCCGGTCCCTGAAAGACGGGCGGATCACCATTTTCTCCACCCACATCCTGGATCTGGCCCTGGATCTGTGCGACGAGATCGTGCTGCTCAGCCACGGGGAGCTGGAGGTGGTGGAGAAGTCCAACCTGGACGACCACGCCTTCAAGGAGAAGATCATCGCGGCGCTGAAAGAGGAGAGCCATGCTTAAAACACTGCGCATCTCATTCGCCCTGAAAAATACATACCGGGTCAACGGCATCCTGCACTCCCTCAAGCAGATCCCCCTTTTGAAACGGGTGCTGCCCGACCGGCTTTATCAAGTGCGGGGGCTGAAGATCTTCGCCAACATCCTCTCGGTGCTGTGGGAGATCGTGTCCATCTTCCTGGGGAAGTTCCTCTACTTTCTCACCATGGTCTGCGGCGTGGGGCTCCTCTACGAGCGGACGCCGGCGGGCCTCGGGTTCCTGCACATCCTGCTGTTCCTGACGCTGATCGGCTCGTATATGAACACCAGCCTCTTCAACCCCACCCGGGACAAGTACTACGCCATGATCCTTCTGCGGATGAATGCCCGGTCCTACACCCTGTCTAACTACGGGTACGCGCTGGGGAAGGTCGTGGTGGGGTTCCTGCCTTTCACCATCCTCTTTGGCCTGGACCGGGGCGTGCCGCTGTGGCTGTGCCTGCTGATCCCTGTCTGCATCGCCGGCGCGAAGGTGGCGGTGGCCGCCGACTCCCTGCGGGACTATGAGAAGCACGGCTATGTCCGCAATGAGAATAACCTCCAGAAGATAGCCTGGCTGCTGACGGCGCTCCTGCTGGCCCTGGCCTATGTGCCGCCCGCCGTGGGCTTCGTCCTGCCCCTCTGGGCCTCCGCGGCGCTGTTCTTGGTCTGGATCCCGCTGGGGCTCCTGAGCCTTAGGCGAGTGGTGACCTTCCGCTACTACCGGGAGATGAATCAGGAGCTGCTGGCCCAGATTCCGGGCCAGATGGACAAGGCCAGGGCGGCGGTCAAGACGGCCAATGAGAAGAACATATCCGCCGACACCTCCATCACCAGCCAAAAGAAGGGCTTCGAGTTCCTCAACGACCTGTTCGTCAAACGGCACCGGAAGATTTTGTGGAAATCCGCCCTGCGCATCGCCTATGTCTGCCTGTTTCTCTGCTGCGGCGCGGTGCTGCTCATGGTGATCCAGCCCGGCGTCAAGGCGGACATCAATGAGATGGTCATGACGTGGCTGCCGTACTTTGCCTTCATTATGTATCTCATCAACCGGGGCACCGGCTTTACCCAGGCCCTGTTCATGAACTGCGACCACAGCCTTCTGACCTACTCCTTCTACAAGCGTCCGGGGTTTGTGCTCAGGCTGTTTCGCATCCGGCTGCGGGAGATCATCAAGGTCAACGCCGTGCCGGCGCTGGTGATCGGGTGCGGCCTGGCGCTGATCCTCTATGTCTCAGGCGGGACGGACAACCCCCTCAATTATGTGGTGCTGGTGGTCACGATCCTGGCCATGAGCGCCTTCTTCTCCATCCACTACCTGACCGTCTACTACCTGCTGCAGCCCTACACGGCCGG
>NZ_JAHZDL010000049.1:0-18443 GCF_019422385.1 Flavonifractor sp. | reverse complement strand
TCTCCACCACCGCGCCGGGGCCCAGGCCGGAGGTCTCCTCGTACACCTGGATGGAGGCGGCATCGCCGTTCATGTTCAGGATCTCGCCGATGAGCCGCTGCTCGCCCACCCGAACCACGTCGGCCATGTTGGCGTCCTTCAGTCCGGTGGCCACCACCAGCGGGCCGGAGACCTTGACAATTTTACCGCTCAATAAGCTCAACCTTCTTTCTCGTCGGGACAAGCTTTGTATCCTTCGCCCCGGCGCAAGCGCCAGGGCTCACTCACTCCGCTGTCCCTCCTCCTCCCCGCCGAACCCGCTTCGCTGGGCTCCGGCGGGGGTGCGGGCGACCACAGGCCGCCCCTACAGCCTCGCAGAGTTTCCGGCGCGGCGCGCCGGAAAGAAAATCAAAATCCGTGCGGAGCAGGACATGCGCCTGCGCAGCACACCGATGCTTGCTCCGCCACCGGCGGGCAACCACCCGCGCGGGCGCGGGTGAGGGGGGTATCGGCGGCGGTTTCCTTGGGAACCGTCGCCGTATCTAGGGGGGACGAAGTCCCCCCTAGAGGATATCCGCGCCCACGGCCCGTTCGACCGCTCTTTTGACATTGGCCATGCCGATGCCCAGGGAGCCGTCCTTGCCGGGGATGAGGATGATGGCGGGGGTGAGGGCGTCCTTGTATTTCTCCACATCGGCCGCCATGGCGGCGGCGTACCCCTCGGTGAGGTAGATCACCGCCACATTCTCCCTGGCCAGGGCGTGGAGGGTGCGTCTGGCCTCCTCCACGTTCTCCGCCGGGTACACGTCCAGCCCCAGGGCCTTGAAGCCCAGGACGCTGTCCTTGTCGCCCAATACGGCAATCCGATAATTAGACATTTGGCCGCTCCTTTCTCCGCGCCCCAGTACACCGACAAGCCGCCGGAGCGGTCAAATGTGTGCGCATGTGCCGCGCGCCGCTGCGGCACGCGCTGGTATCAAATGTTTGAACTTGTTCAAACATAGGCCTCACGCAGCCTTTCCCGAATGGTATCGCTGTCCAGCCCGGCCATGCGGCCGGAGAGGATGGTGCGGATGGCGGTGAACTCGCTCTCCCGGGCGTACAGGTAGCCGATCACCGACTGCTCGCCGAAGGGGATCAGCCGGGCCCCCTCCAGGTAGTGCATCACCGCGTCGTCGCACATCCGCTCAAAGGCGGTGAGCTCCCCGCTGCCGGGGCTGGTGAGGGCCGCGCCGGCGGCGGCCGCCTCCCCCAGGGGCCCGGCCCGGAACACGGCGGCCAGATCCGCCCCCCGGCCGGAGGAGAGCACCGACACATCCACATTCCCGCCGGGCAGGAGCACCTGCCGCAGGAAATCCGGCCCCTTGCCGATGCGGGCGGCCCGCACGGCGGAGCGCAGGTTGGCCGCGTCGATGAGCAGCCGCACATAGCCCTGGAGGAAAAGGCTGCCCACGGCTTTGGCCGTGTCCGCCATCTCCTGGAAGTAGGCCCGATCCAGCACGAAGTCGGCCCGCTGGGGGTCGTTCCCGGCGTTGAGGGTCTCCCGGGCGCGGAGCACCGCCTGGCGGAAGGGCTCGGAAAAGTCCCCCAGGCTGTCCCGCTGGAAGGCGTCCCGGAGCCTGGCGGGGCTCCACCGGCCGCCCTCCATGAGCATCCGATCCGGCTCGGCCCCGATGGCGGCGGCCTTCACCAGCACCTTGGCGTTGTGGTAGTCGTATTTCATCTGGAAGAGCTCCACCACCCGCCTGTCGGGGGCGGCGGTGGACAGCTCCCGGTACAGGGCCGCCCGTGCCTTGGACAGCAGGTCGTCCAGTCCGGCGTTGGTGAGGGCGGGCAGCTCCTCATAGCCGCACTCGGTGAGGATCTTGACGGCCTCCTCGTCGGTGCGGGCGTCCAGCATCCGCTCCATCCGCTCCCGGGTCACCAGCCGGGTCTCCATGGCCCGCACCCGGGTGGACAGGGTCAGATAATCGGTATCTCGAATCTTAGACAAGCTTCCGCCTCCTTACTTCTGGAAGGAGCGCGTCAGTCAAAGAGCACCTTGGCCACCTCACGGTCGGTCTCGCCCCGTATCAGGCGCACCAGGGTTTCAAAGCTGCAATTGACCTCCACGTCCCCGTCGCTGAGGATCAGTCCCCCCTGGATGGGGCGGGTCTGCTCCGACAGGGTCAGGTGCCCGTCGCCCAGCTTCTCGTTGGCCCGGGTGACCGCCGCCTTGCCGTAGCGGGCCCGATCCTTGGGGGAGAGGATCACCGCCTCCCGCCCGGTGGAGGAGGCCTCCACCGCCAGCTGGGCCAGCAGATCTGTGTACGCGCCGTCCGGCAGACCGGTCAGCTTCTCCAGCGCCCGGTCGTAGGCCCTGGCGAGCATCTCCTGCTTGGCGGAGAGCTCCAGCTTGCGGGCATCCAGCTGGGCCACGCTGGCCAGCCGCTCCACCCGCTCGTCGGCGGCGCGGCGGCCCCGAGCCAGGATGTCCTCGCTCTCCCGCCGGGCCTGGGCCTCATAGCGCCCGGCAATCTCGTCGGCCTGGCGTCGGGCCTCGGCCTGGATGGCCGCGATCTCCTGGGAGGCGTCGGCGGCGATGCGCCCGGTGATTTTTTCAATTCCGTCCATACGCGCCTCCGCTCAGAAGCCGAACATGATCATCAGGAAGGAGATGAGCAGGGACAGGATGGCGTAGAACTCCACGATGATACACAGCACCATGCCCTTAGACCAGTCGTTGGGGTTCTTGGCCACGATGCCGATGGAGGCGGCGGCCACGCGCCCCTGGGCAATGGCGGACAGCAGGCCGCCCAGGGCCATGGGCAGGCAGGCGGCCAGGATCAGCAGGCCGTTCTGCACCGTGAGCTCGCTCACCGTGCCGTTGAACAGGCCCATCTTCAGCAGGGCCAGGAAGCCGATAACCAGGCCGTACAGGCCCTGGGTGCCGGGGATAACCTGGAGGATCATTACCTTGGAGAACTGGGAGGGATCCTCGCACAGGAGGCCGGCGCCCGCCTCACCGGCGATGCCGGTGCCCTTGGCGGAGCCCACGCAGGCCAGGCCGGCGGCCAGGGCGGCGCCCAGGAAGCCGAAGAAGGGGCCGGCATACATCGTAAAGAATTCACCGATAGTCATGTTACTCTTCCTCCTTGATGTCCACAAACTTTGTGGCGATATTCAGGGGGCGCCAGGGGCGGCCGCCCTCCGCGTAGAACTGCTTGAAGAACTCCAGATACTGCAGGCGGGACGTGTGGACGTAGGTGCCGATCACGTTCAGGCCGATGTTGAAGGCGTGGCCCACGATGACGATCAGGAAAAACACCGGGATGCCCACCACCGGGGGCAGGCCCCCGCCGGGCATGGCCGCCAGGATGTTGAACACCTGGCCGATGACCGACCCGGCCAGCATCATGACCATCAGGCGGGAGTAGGAGAGGATGTCCCCGAAGTACCCCGTCACGCCGTTGTACACCGCGCTGATCACCGCCGTCACCTTGCCGAAGCCCTTGGCCGTGCGGGCCTGGGCCAGCAGCATCAGGCACCCGGCAATCAGCACCACCGGCACGCCGCCGACGCTGCCCAGGGCGGTAACCCCGGTCATGTTCAGGGCGAACAGGCCGATGCCCAGGAAGATCACCCACCAGGTGCCGATGTCCCAGATGGCGTCCCACACCTGTCCGGCCCGGCACAGCATCCAGAACTTGACGATCATGCCCACCAGGATCTGCACAAACCCCACGATCAGGGCGAAGACCAGGACGGTCATGGGGTCGTCCATGACGCTGAGCACCGGCCCGGGCACGCCGCTCCCCTCCGGCGCGGAGAGGAAGGGGATCACCGGCTGGGGCAGGCCCAGCATGTCGGTGAACTGCACCAGCAGATCCGAGAAGAAGCCGCCGGTGAGGAAGCCGATCACCGCCGAGGAGATGCCGCACATGATCATCAGCCGGATGAGCTGGCCGAAGCCGCCCTTGGGCCGGGTCTTGATCTGGATCACCGCGCAGACCCCGGCCAGGATGGCGCCGTAGGCCAGGTCGGCGAACATGAAGCCGAAGAAGAACACATAGAAGGGCATCATCAGCCCGTTGGGATCCACCCCGTCATAGGCGGGGAGGGAGTACATCTCCGTGATGGTGGTCAGCGGCTCGGTGAGCACGTTGCTCTTGAGCTTGACGGGCACCTGGGGATAGTCCTCCGGGAGGGGCTCCTCCGTCTCCCAGCAGCAGGTGAACTCCCGCAGCTTTTGCAGGAGCTTCTCCTCCTCGGGCACGGGCACCCAGCCGTCCAGGAAGAAGGCCGTCCCCGAGTCCAGCAGGCGGCAGCGGGCCTCCTCCCGGCTGATCTCCTGGTTGGAGCGGTCCAGGGCCTGCTCCAGCGCGCCCTTCCGCGGGGCGAAGGCGGCCACCTGGGCGATGGTCTCGGCCAGGGTCTGCTCCGACTGCGCCAGCTCCTGAACCAGGCGCTTGTCGTTCTCCGCCGCCGTCCCGGTCCACCCCCGCAGGGCGGAGCGGGAGAAGCCGAAGTCCTTGAGCACCTCCTGGCACTCCTCCTCCGCGCTGCGGTGGCACAGGAACACCAGGTACTGCAGCTGCGCGTCCGACCCGGCCCGGAGGAGCTGGGTCAGCTCGCTCTTCTCCGCCAGGGCCTGCTCCAGGGCGTCCAGATCCGCCGTGCCGGCCACGGTGCCGAAGAGCACCGCCACCTCCTCCGTGGAGGTCGTCTCCAGCGGGATGTCCAGCTCCAGCCAGGGGGCCAGGGAGAGCCGCTGGGTGCGCAGCTTGTTCTGCTCGGCATACAGGGCGGAGATCTGCCGCTCCAGCTCCCCCAGCCGGCCGGCGTCGGCCAGGGTGGCCTCGTAGGCCCTGTCGTCGAAGAGCTCTCCCTCGGTGATCACCGGCCGGGCCTTCAGCAGGCCGCCCTTCTGTCTGGGGCCGTATTTCTTCAGGGTTTTCAGCGCCCCCTCCAGCTCGGAGCGCTGCTCCCTGGCCCGGCCCAGCGCCTGGGTGTCCGGCCGGGTGAGGGAGGCCCACACCGGGTCGTCCCTGAACTCCGTCGGCTCGTCGATCTCCACGCAGCCCATGTGTTGAAGCAGCTTCAGAAGGGCGCCCCGCTCGGCCTGCATGCCGATGAGCCGCAGCCGCTTCATTTTAACAATGGACATCCGTTTTCACTACCCTTCCTACTATGGTGTCCGCGGCCTGATCCAGACGCTCCTCCGCCCGCTTCCGCAGCGCGGCACAGGCCTGCTCGGCCTGGGCCATGACCTCGGCCGCGTGGCCGGCCGCCCGATCCTCCGCCTGGCGCAGCAGCTCCTTGACCTGGGCCTCCGCGTCAGCGCGGGCCTGAGCCAGTGCGGCCTTTCCGTCCCGCTCCGCCTCGGCCACCAGGCGCTTGGCCTGGGCCTCCGCCTCCGCCTTCTGGGCCCGGGTGGTCTGTTCGGCCTCGGTTACCTGCCTCATTGCCTCCAGAGACATACTCTCACCGCCTTTCCTTCCTCGCCAGTGATTGGGACGTATCTCACACAAATTTTCCCGACGATATATGAATCATACTCCATTTTCACAAGAATTTCAAGTTTAATCTAATAAGTTTAATTTTTAACATATTCAGTTTTCCTTTTCATCAAAAAGGCGCACCGCGGAGGGCTGCTCCGCGGTGCGCCTGAGTGTTTCGCTGTCTGTCTACGGCTGTGCCGTCAGCACGGCCCAGCTGTCCGCCGCCTCTCCTGCCTGAGCCAGGATGGGGATTACGGAGGGGCCGTCCAGCTGGGGCAGGGTCTCCCCCTCCCCCAGGCTGACCAGCACCCGGTCGGCCCGCTCCAGCAGGGCGGCGGTCTGCCCGGTCTCGGGGGCCTCCCCGGCGGCGGCCACCGAAGTGGTCACCAGGGAGACGCGCACCTCCGAATAGTCGGTCAGGGCCTCCTCCACCTGATCCAGAAAGCCCTCCAGCACGGCGGTGCGGCCGTCAGCGGCGGGGTAGTTGTTGTCCGCCAGGATGCCCTCCCCGCCGGCGGGGAAGGCCCAGTTGTCCAGCAGGATCTCGTCAAAGCCCAGTCCGGCCAGCTCCCGGCACACGTCCGCCACATACTGCCGGGCCTCGGCACTGGCGGGGCTGAGCCAGCGGGAGCCGCCGCCGTCCCGCCAGTTGCCCCCGCTGGTGTGGAGGGCCAGGGAGTTCCGGTAATAGGGCACGGTATTGTCCCGGAAGCAGGACACCCGGGCCACGGTGGTGATGTCCCCGTCGTTGAGCAGCTGGATGGCCGCGTTGAGGGCGGGGTCGGCGGCGCTGACCTCCGCCTGGGCCGCCAGGGCCAGCTCGGAGATATAGCCCAGGGTGCCGTCGTCGGCCTTCATGTCAAAGACCGCCGTATTGGCCCCGGCGGCCTGGAGCTGCTCCGCCGCCGTGCCGTCATAGAGGGCGGTGTTGGGCAGCAGCACGGCCCGGAAGTCCGCCTGCTCCTCCGGCGTGGGGGCCGGGGTGGGGATCACCTCCGGCGTGGTCACCACCACGGGGGCGCCGCCGGTCTCCTCCGGCTGCTCCCGCCGGAAAAAGGGCAGATTGATGCGGATGCCCCCGGCGGAGTAGCCGAGATAGGGCTCCAGCCAGATCAGGGCCGCCACCGCCAGCACCAGCACCACCAGCAGCACGCCGATGAGTACCTTCATCACGGTGCGGAAGCGGCTGCGCCCCCGATAGGAATCATATCCGTTGCGCCTCACCGGCGCCTCCCCCCTCTCTGTGGGCCGGGGCTACCGCCCGGACTGCTGCTCCAGGGCCTCGTCCAGCTTGCGGAAGGCCGTGGCCAGCAGGGTGCGCTCCTCCTCGCTCATGCCGCTGAGCAGGGAGGAGAAATAGCCGGTGACGTCGGTGGCCGTCTTGTCCCGCAGGGCGCGGTACTTGTCGGTGGCGGACACGTAGATCACCCGGCGGTCGGTCTCGCTGCGCTGCCGCTGGGCCAGGCCCAGCTTCTCCAGCCGGTCTACGATGCCGGAGACGGTGCTGTTGGCGCTGCCGGTGCGCTCGGCCAGGGCGCTGATGGGCACCGGCCCCTCCTCCCCCAGCACGCTGAGCACCAGGGCCTGGGGAAATGTGAGATCCATCCGGCCGAAATGGCTGCGGAACTGCTGGGACATGTGCTGTGTCACCCGCAGGTAGGTCATGAAAATATCGGACTGCTCCATCCGTCCGCGCTCCTTTCTGTCTGCTGCGCCCCGGCTATCCCACGGCCTGGGTGGTCAGCCGCTGGAGGATCACCGCCAGCTGGGCCCGGGTGGCCGAGGCAGTGGGGGACAGCTTCCCCCCGGCTCCCTCCAGCAGGCCCATGCCCACGGCGTGGGCCATGCTCTCCTCGGCCCACGCGCTGATCTCCCCGGCGTCGCTGTAGAGGCCCAGGGTGCCCTCCGCCAGCTCCGACCCGCGGTAGGCGTCATAGCGGGTGAGGAAGGCGGCCAGCTCCTGCCGGGTGACAAACTGCTCCGGCTTGAAGTCCCCCCGGGTGTCGCCGTTGGCGATGCCGTTCTCCTTGGCCCAGGCCGCCGCCTGCCCGTACCAGGCGGAGGGGTTCACGTCGCCGAAGGAGACCGTGGCGGCCGGGAGCGGGGAGCCCTCCATGCGCCAGAGCACGGTGACCACCGTGGCCCGGGTCACGTAGGCGTCGGGGGCGAACTGGGTGTCGCTGACCCCCTCCATGTAGCCCTGCTCTGTCACCTGATTGACCGCCGCCTCGTACCAGGAGCCGGGGGCCACGTCGGCGTACGCCGCCCCGGTGGGCAGCGCCAGGGCCGCGCAGACGCCCAGGGTGCAGGCCAGGGCCATCAGCCGTCTTTTCACTGGAGCCACTTCCTTCCCGTTTGATTGTCCCAATTTTACGATACGGATTTTAAGAAACTATGAACATTCTATAAAGGAATCTGCACAAAGGGGGAGGGCTTCCGCCCTCCCCCGCCGAAGTCCCCGGTTCCTGCCCGCCGATTGTACATGTTGGCATGTTTCAAACAAGCCCTAAGCCAGCGCCCAGTTGAGCATCAGCAGCAGGCCGAAGCCGGGGGCCCCCAGCACGCCCAGGACCAGGGCGTTGACCAGGTTGACCCCCAGGTGGACGCCCATTAGGTGCCCCACGCCGCTGAACAGCCACAGCACCGCCAGGCCCGCCCCCGTCCGGGCCGCCAGGGCGGCCAGCCATTGCAGGGGCCGCCGCAGGGCCGCCAGCAGCAGGATGAGCATGAGCCCGCCCACAATCCAGGGCAGGGCGTTGAGCAGGGCTTCCACCGCCGCCACCTCCCAGCGCAGATTGCCAGTCCCTTGGCGGCAGGCTCCCCCGCGTTATCCCAGCCGTGCCTGTGTGTCCGCCTCCAGCTCCTTCACCCGCCGCAGCAGGTAGGAGTACCGGGCCTGGAGGGCGTTGATCTCAAAGACGTAGGACTCGATCAGATCCGGATCCCCGGCGGCGTTGAAGCCGGCGTAGGCCTGGGCGATCAGTGCCCGGGTCTGCCCCAGCCCCTCCAGCAGCGCCCGCCGCTCGGGATCCTCCGCCGTCCGCCGCCTGCGAAAGGAAAACACTCTGGCCTCATCCGTCATACCGGCCCCTCCTCGGTTGGTTTTATTCCACATTCATGGTATGTCCAGTGTGGACAAATATGACGGCGGTTAAACCAAAATTTTCCGCGCATGCCCCCGCAGAAGCTGCACATACTAGAGCTGGACAGGAAAAGAGGCCTGTTCCTCCTTGCATCTCCTTTTAAGCCGGTGCCGGGTGAGCTCACCCTCTGGCGAAAGGCGGAAGGAGAAAAAGCAAGCTGTCCAAAGCAGGCCGGAGCACCCGCGGCGGAGCGGGGGACACGGCATGCAGAAGGGCCGCCGGGCGACAACGCCCGGCGGCCTTTGTTCGTTTTGCATGGAATCCCTACTCCCCGCTCGGAAGGGCGGACAGCGCCAGGGCGGCCAGCCCGATGCCCAGCATGGACAGGCCGGATCCGGCGTCCAGCCCGTTCAGCGCGGACAGCACCGCCACGGCCACGCCCATGGCCAGGGCCACGCACCGGCAGATCAGGACCACCTTCTCCTGAACCGCCCCGCCGGCGCGGGCGGGCGCCGGCCCGCTCTGCATCAGCTCCTCCACAGAGATCTGGAGCACCTCCGCCAGGTGCGGGATGGAGCCCACGTCCGGGCAGGACAGATTCCGCTCCCATTTGGAGACCGCCTTATCCGTGACCCCCATCTCTCTGGCCAGCTCCAGCTGGGTCATGCCCCGCTCCTTCCGGCACGCGGCGATGGTCTCCCCCATGGTTTTCTGCTTCAAAATGCTCCCTCCTTTTTCTGACAGCATACCACCTCCGGCCCCCTCTCCGCAAGAGGCCCGTGGTTGAGCGGTGGAAACCGCTGGTTTCCCTCCGGTTGAGGGCTGCCAAAGCTCCCGGAACCTCCGCCATTTCTTGACACTTTGGGCGGGTTTGGGGTAATATAATATAATGTAATATTGCGAGATTGGAACGAGTGAGGAGAATTTCATGGCCAAGCGTACCACCAACCAGAGCTACGGCAACGACTCCATCTCCGCCCTGAAGGGGGCCGACCGGGTGCGCAAGCGCCCGGCGGTGATCTTCGGCTCCGACGGGCTGGAGGGCTGCGAGCACGCCGTGTTTGAAATTTTGTCCAACGCCATCGACGAGGCCCGGGAGGGCCACGGCTCCCTGATCACCGTCACCCGCTACGCCGATCAGTCCATCGAGGTGGAGGACTTCGGCCGGGGCTGCCCGGTGGACTGGAACGAGAAGGAGGGCCGGTACAACTGGGAGCTGGTATTCTGCGAGCTCTATGCCGGCGGCAAGTACAACAACAACGCCGGGGACAACTACGAGTACTCCTTAGGGCTGAACGGCCTGGGCTCCTGCGCCACCCAGTACGCCAGCGAGTACTTCGACGCGGTGATCCACCGGGACGGCTTCGAGTACACCCTCCACTTCGAGAAGGGCGAGAACGTGGGCGGCCTGAAAAAGGAGCCCTACTCCGGCCGCAAGACCGGCTCCAAATTCCGCTGGAAGCCGGATCTGGACGTGTTCACCGACATCAACATCCCGGTGGAGTACTACCTGGACGTGCTCAAGCGGCAGGCGGTGGTCAACGCCGGGGTCACCTTCCGCTTCCGCAACGAGGTGGGTGGAAAGTTCGAGACTACCGACTTCAAATATGAAAACGGCATCGAGGACTATGTGAAGGAGCTGGCGGGGGAGAATTCCCTGACCCAGCCGGTGTTTTGGCAGACCGAGCGGCGGGGCCGGGACCGGGCGGACAAGCCCGAGTACAAGGTGAAGCTCTCCGTCTCCTTCTGCTTCTCCAACACGGTGCAGATCATCGAGCACTACCACAACTCCTCCTGGCTGGAGCACGGCGGCTCCCCGGAGAAGGCGGTGAAGTCGGCCTTCGTCAATGGCATCGACGCCTATCTGAAGGCCCAGAGCAAGTACCAGAAGAACGAGAGCAAAATCACCTGGGCCGACGTGGAGGACTGCCTGGTGCTGGTGAGCAACAACTTCTCCACCCAGACCTCCTACGAGAACCAGACCAAGAAGGCCATCAACAACAAGTTCGTCCAGGAGGCCATGACCGAGTTCCTCCGCGCCCAGCTGGAGGTCTACTTCATCGAGAACCCCCTGGACGCGGGGAAGATCGCCGAGCAGGTGCTCATCAACAAGCGCAGCCGGGAGAACGCCGAGCGCACCCGGCTGAATATCAAAAAAAAGCTGTCCGGCAATGTGGACATCGCCAACCGGGTGCAGAAGTTCGTGGACTGCCGGACGAAGGACACCACCCGGCGGGAGCTCTACATCGTGGAGGGCGACTCCGCCCTGGGCAGCGTCAAGCTCTCCCGGGACGCGGAGTTCCAGGGCATCATGCCCGTCCGGGGCAAGATCCTCAACTGCCTCAAGGCCGACTACGCCAAGATCTTCAAGAGCGAGATCATCACCGACCTGCTGAAGGTGCTGGGCTGCGGCGTGGAGGTCCACGACAAGCACGCCAAGGACATGGCCGCCTTTGACCTAATGAACCTGCGGTGGAACAAGATCGTCATCTGCACCGATGCCGACGTGGACGGCTTCCAGATCCGCACCCTGATCCTCACCATGCTCTACCGCCTCACCCCCACCCTCATCCAGCGGGGGTACGTGTATATCGCCGAGTCCCCCCTGTATGAGATCACCTGCAAGGAAAAGACCTGGTTCGCCTACTCCGACGCGGAGAAAAATGAGATCGTCAACGGGGAGCTCGCCGGCAAAAAGTGCACCATCAACCGCTCCAAGGGCCTGGGCGAGAACGAGCCGGACATGATGTGGCTCACCACCATGAACCCGGAGACCCGCCGCCTCATCAAGGTCATGCCCGAGGACGTGGAGCGCACCGCCCAGGTCTTCGACCTCCTGCTGGGGGACAACCTCCAGGGCCGGAAGGACCATATTGCCGAGAACGGGTACAAATACCTGGAGCTGGCCGACATCTCGTAGAAGGCGTCGGTATTCCACCGGTTTCCAGCGATGTGGTCCTGCGAGCGGGAGCGAGCCGCCGCGAAAGCGGCGCATAAGCGTTTTGGCGGAGCCAAAACCTTGCAATTCATTTGCCCCAAGGAAGTCAAAACCCGGGGCCCCTGGCCGGCGGAAGCCGGCTGGGGAGGCACATCGCCGAGAACGGGTATAAATATCTGGAGCTGGCGGACATCTCTTAGGAGGCGCGTGTTATGAGGCAGAAGATCATCTGGCCCGTCCTCTCCCTGGCGCTGGCGGCAGCCTGTGTGGTGCTACTGGTTTTATGGCAGGGGGAGAAGAACCGCGCCCCGGAGATGGACGACCTGCGCCTCCACGGCATGGCAGAGGCCCACGCCCGGTTTTCCGACTACCTGCGCCTCGGCAATGAGGGGGATTACTGGTATGGCGCCGCGGAGTTCCAGACCATGGTCAACTGCGCCAGGGCCGAAAATCTGGGCGGCATGACCGACGCCAACGCGGCGGCCGGCGTCCTGATGTTCAACCCGGAGCTGGCCCAAAGCCGCCTGGAGGATGTGTGCGCCATCCTGGAGACGTGCATTGCCCAGCCGGACAATACCGCCCAGTGGGCGGTGTCCATGAATGAGCTGCGCCATCTGCTGGAGGAAGGGAATTAGCCGTGGACAGAGCTTTTCCCCGGCGCAAGGAAATCCGGCTGAAACAATATGATTACAGTCAGCCGGGCTATTATTTCGTGACGATCTGCACCCATCAAAGACAGAAATTGTTTTCCTCGCTCGTAGGGGCGCACCTGTGTGTGCGCCCGTCCTCCGCGGATTCCTTCCTTGGGCTCTTTCTGCACGAACTGGAACAAAAATACTCCGGGGTTCTTGTGGACTGCTATGCCGTCATGCCGGATCACCTGCATGTCATTCTGGCTCTCACGGGCGCACACACAGGTGCGCCCCTACCGGAAATGATAAAATGGTATAAAACGCAGACCACAAATGCCTATATCCGGCTGGTCAAGCGGGGTCAGGTGCCGCCATTTCAAAAGCACGTCTGGCAGCGGGGCTATTACGACCATGTCATCCGAAACGACACAGACCTGGCCGAGACCCGTCAATATATTGCAAACAATCCTCTGAACTGGACTTTGAATAAGGACTGATACCAATGGCGAAAAAAAAGGCCCCCGAGGAGGGGGCAAAGAAGGTCAACAACCCCAACGTCATGGGCCTGCGGCCCGAGGTGCTGGAGCAGCCCATCACCGAGACGCTGGAATTAAACTACATGCCCTACGCCATGAGCGTCATCGTCTCCCGGGCCATCCCGGAGATCGACGGGTTCAAGCCCTCCCACCGCAAGCTGCTGTACACCATGTACCAGATGCACCTGCTGGGGGGCGCCCGCACCAAGAGCGCCAACGTGGTGGGGGCCACCATGAAATTAAACCCCCACGGCGACGCGGCCATCTACGACACCATGGTGCGCCTGAGCCGGGGCTACGGGGCCCTGCTCCACCCCCTGGTGGACTCCAAGGGCAACTTCGGCAAGGTGTACTCCCGGGACATGGCCTGGGCGGCCAGCCGGTACACCGAGGTGCGCTTAGACCCCATCTGTGCCGAACTGTTCCGGGACATCGACCAGGACACGGTGGACTTTGTGGACAACTACGACGGCTCCATGAAGGAGCCCACACTCCTGCCCACCACCTTCCCCAACGTGCTGGTCAGCGCCAACCAGGGCATCGCCGTGGGCATGGCCTCCAACCTGTGCGGCTTCAACCTGGGGGAGGTGTGCGACGCCACGGTGGCCTATCTGAAGCACCCCAATGTCAGCCTGCTGGACTATCTGAAGGCCCCCGACTTCCCCACCGGCGGGGAGCTGCTCTACGACGAGGCGTCCCTGGCGCAGATCTACGAGACGGGCCGGGGCTCCTTCCAGGTGCGGGCCAGGTGGCGTTACCTGAAAAGCGAGAACCTGATCGAGATCTACGAGATCCCCTACACCACCACGGTGGAGGCCATCATGGACAAGGTGGCCGAGCTGGTGAAGGCCGGCAAGGTGAAGGAGATCTCCGACATGCGGGACGAGACCGACCTGAACGGCCTGAAGATCACCATCGATCTGAAGCGGGGGGCCGATCCGGACAAGCTGATGGCCCGGCTGTTCCGCTCCACCACCCTGCAGGACTCCTTCTCCTGCAACTTCAACATCCTCATCGCCGGCATGCCCCGGGTCATGGGGGTGCGGCAGATCCTGGAGGAGTGGACGGCCTGGCGGATGGAGGGGGTGCGGCGGCGCACCTACTTCGTCATGAAGAAGAAGCAGGACAAGCTGCACCTGCTGAAAGGCCTGAAAAAGATCCTGCTGGACATCGACAAGGCCATCAAAATCATCCGGGAGACGGAAGAGGATGCCGAGGTGGTGCCCAACCTGATGATCGGCTTCGGCATCGACGAGGTGCAGGCCGAGTACGTGGCGGACATCCGGCTGCGCAACATCAACAAGGAGTACATCCTCAAGCGCCTTGATGAGGTGGAGCAGCTGGAGGCGGAGATCGCCGACCTCCAGGACATTGTCAACAACCCCAGCCGGGTGAAGAAGCTGATCGTGGACGAGCTCCAGGCGGTGAAGAAGAAGTATGCCCTCCCCCGCCGGACGGAGATCGTCTATGAGGCGGCGGACGCCGCCGCCGAGGAGCCGGAGGACGAGACTCCCGACTACCCGGTGCATGTGTTCTGCTCCCGGGAGGGATACTTCAAGAAGATCACCCCCCAGTCCCTGCGCATGAGCGGCGAGCAGAAGTACAAGGAGGGGGACGGCCCCTACCTCCAGTGGGAGGCGTCCAACCGGGACGAGCTGCTGGTGTTCACCGACAGGCAGCAGTGCTACAAGGCCCGCCTCAGCGACTTCGACGACACCAAGGCCAGCGTGCTGGGCGACTTCCTGCCCACCAAGCTGGGCATGGAGCCCGACGAGGGTTTCGTGTGGGCCTGCGTCACGGCCGACTACACCGGCGATGTGCTGTTCTTCTTCGCCAACGGCAAGGTGGCCCGGGTGGCCCTGTCCGCCTATCAGACCCAGACCCGCCGCAAGCGCCTCACCGGCGCCTACTCGGACAAGTCCCCCCTGGCGGCGGCAGTCCACCTGCGGGAGGACACGGAGATGGCGGTGACCTCCACCGAGGGCCGCTGCGTGGTGTTCCACACCGCCGCCCTCAACCCCAAGACCACCCGCTCCACCCAGGGGGTCAACGTGATGACCCTCAAGCCCAGGTACCAGGTGGCCGACGCCCGGCCCCTGACCGACACCCCCATCGTCAACGCCGCCCGCTACCGGGCCCGCTCCCTGCCCATCGCCGGGATGCTCCTCAAAGAAGAAGACCGGGGAGAAGAGCAGATCAGCCTGCTGTGATTCTGTGAGAGAAAAGAGGAATATGGGTTGAAACACAAAGTGCGCCATTTCATCCGGAGCTACGCAGTCATCACCCTGGGCTCCCTGATCTATGCCCTGGCCTATAATATTTTCTATGCACCCAACCTGGTGGCCATGGGCGGCCTTACCGGCCTGGGCCAGGTAATCAACGCGGTAATTCCCGTTCTTCCCGTCGGCACCACCGTCTTTGTCATGAACGTCCCCCTCTTCTTCCTGGGGTGGAAGTTCATCGGCGGGCATCTGCTGGTATCCTCCCTGTATGCCATGACCTTCAGCTCCTTTGCCATCGATGTGATGAACATGATCTACCAGTTCCCTCCCATGGACACCATGCTGGCCTCCATCTTCGGCGGAGCCCTGCTGGGCCTGGGCATCGGCCTGGTTTTCGCCAAGGGTGCCACCACCGGCGGCACCGATCTGATTGCCCGGCTGTTGAAGCTGAAATTCGCCTGGCTGCCCATGGGCACTCTGGTGCTCTTCCCCGACTTTATGGTCATCGCCCTGGTGGCCATCGCCTTCGGCAAGGTGGAAAGCGCCCTGTACGGTGTTGTCTCCCTGTTTGTCACCACCAAGGTGATGGACACGGTGCTCTACGGCATGGACAGCTCCAAGGTCGCCTACATCATCAGCGATGCCTATGAGGAGATTGCCCGCGCTATCACCCATGACATGGAGAGAGGGCTCACTCTCCTGCACGGTGAGGGCGGCTGGTCCGGCACGGACAAAAAGGTGCTGATGGTGGCCTTCAAGCAGAGGCAGATTGTGGCCATCAAGCGCACCGTCAAGGAGATTGACCCCGCAGCCTTTCTCATCGTTTGTGATGCCCACGAGGTGTTGGGAGACGGGTTCCGGGAGTACAAGCAGAACGACCTATGAGCGTCTAGGGGGGGGGCGTTATCTTCTGAAATCAAGGTGGCTAACGCCTGATTTCCATCGAACCTGCCCCCGGCAGGTTCGACCCTGGATACGGCGGCGGTTCCCAAGGAAACCGCCGCCGATACCCCTCTCACCCGCGCCCGCGCGGGTGGTCGCCCGCAGGCATATTTCAATCCGTGCGACAAAGCCGCACACCACAACTATTCACCGTTCACTACTCACTACTCATTTTTAGCGGAAAGGAGCCCTACTTATGCCCGACTATGAGAAACTGCGCAAGAATCTGGAAGCCCACGGATTTGACGTGACCTATTTCGACACCGCGGCGGAGGCCGTGGACTACTTAGACCGGAAGCTGGATGGGAAAACGGTGGGCCACGGCGGCTCCATCACCCTGCGGGACATGGGGCTTATCGAGCGGCTCCAGCGCCACACCACGGTGCGCAGCCACTGGCTGGGGGACAGCTTTGCCGACGCGGCGGCCTCCTCCGTCTATCTGACCTCGGTGAACGGCCTGGCGGAGACCGGGGAGCTCATCAACATCGACGGCACGGGCAACCGGGTGGCCTCCACCATCTTCGGCCACGAGGAGGTCTACTTCCTGGTGGGCTCCAACAAGATCGCCCCCGACTATGACGCCGCCCTGTGGCGGGCCCGCAACATTGCCTCCCCCAAGAACGCCCAGCGGCTGGGCAAAAAGACCCCCTGCGCCGTCAGGGGTGACAAGTGCTACGACTGTAAGAGCCCCGAGCGCATCTGCCGGGCCCTGGCGGTGCTGTGGGAGAAGCCCACGGGCATCGGACGGGCCGAGGTGGTGCTGATCGACGAGCCCCTGGGCTACTGAGCGGGAGGAGGCGCGGCATGCGACGAGCTCTTCTGGCGCTGGCCCTGTGCTGCGCCCTGTCCCTGACGGGCTGCTCCGCCCTGCTGGAGCGGCCCTACGCCGTGGTGGAGTCCCACACCGAGCAGCCCGCCGCCGGGGACGGCTCCTCCGTCCAGGCGGGCACCTACTCCGAGCTGGTCAACGCGGTGCTCTTCTTCGTCTCCCAGGGAACGGAGGTGGGGGAGCTCCAGCTGGTGGAGTACACCGGGGACGTGGAGGAGGATCTGAACCGGGCCTGCCTGGAGGTGGCCACGGAGGATCCCCTGGGCGCCTATGCGGTGGACTTCATCAAGAACCAGTACACCCGGGTGCTCACCACCTACGAGGCCACCATCACCATCTCCTACCGCCGCACCAGGGAGCAGATTAACAGCCTGGTCAACGTCACCGGCACCAGCGCCATCCGCAACGAGGTGGCGGAGGCCCTGGCCGACTACCGCAGTGAGGTCGTCCTGCGGGTGGGGTACTTCACCGCCGACGCCGACGCCATCGCCCAGCTGGTGCGGCAGGCCTACTATGACGCGCCCGCCTCCGCCATGGGCATGCCGGAGTTCACCGTCTCCCTCTACCCCGAGTCGGGCAGCCAGCGGATCGTGGAGATCCTCTTCACCTACCCCGAGGAGGCCTCCGCCCTCCGCCAGAAGCGGGACGCCCTGCAGGCCGAGGTGGAGGCCCTGATGCTCCCCCTGCGGCCCCAGCAGCAGTCCGCCTCCGCCCGCCGGGCCACCCTGTTCGCCGTGGCCCAGGAGCGGATCCAGTCCGCCCCCGGCGGCGGCCCCTCCGCCTGGGACGCCCTGCTGGGCGACGGCGCGGACAGCGAGGGCACGGCCCTGGCCTTCCAGCTGCTCAGCGGGGAGCTCCTGGTGGGCTCCACCCTGGTGGAGGGCACCCTGAACGGGGAGCCCCACTTCTGGAACCAGCTCACCGAGGACGACGGCGCCCACTACGTGGATCTCACCCGCAGCGGCGGCGGCCTCACCTATTCCGCCGCCGATCTGGCGGAGCTGGGCTATGTGTGGGAGGGTATGCCGGTTTCTGCGGAAAACCCGCAGTAATCCGCTCAAAATCGCCGCAAAAAGCCTTGACTTTTCCAGATCCCGCTGATATAATGCTAGAGCCGCTTTGAATGGGAACCAAAGTGGCCGCGCGTGATGTCACGTTCCGCACCCTCCGCGACGGCACACTGCTCACCGCTCCGCGAAAAATGCCGCTGGCCTGCGGCCAGCCTGTTTTTTCGTCTGCGCGGTTCGCTGTGCGCCTGCTCCCGGGTGCTCCACGCTTCGGCCCTCCCCCGACAGCGAGCCCGTCATGAAGGAGTTGAAAGAAACATGCATGCGATCATTGAGACCGGCGGCAAGCAGTACAAGGTGGCCGAGGGCGACACCCTGTTCATCGAGAAGCTGCCCGTGGAGGCCGGCGAGGCCGTGACCTTCGACAAGGTGCTGGCCGTCATCGACGGCGAGAACGTCACCGTGGGCACCCCCGTGGTGGAGGGCGCCAAGGTGGACGCCTCCGTGGTGAAGAACGGCAAGGGCAAGAAGATCATCGTCTTCAAGTACAAGCCCAAGAAGGGCTACCGCCGCAAGCAGGGCCACCGTCAGCCCTACACCAAGGTCACCATCGGCAAGATCTCTGTGTAAGATGACCACGGTTCGCTTTCAGATGGAGGGCGAGCGCATTGTGGGCTTCACCGTCCAGGGCCACAGCGGCTATGGGGAGGCGGGCTCGGACATCGTCTGCGCCGCCGTCACCAGCGCCGTCCGCCTGACCGAGTGCGCCGTCAACGACGTGCTGGGCCTGGGGGC